>DQVU01000168.1 GCA_015661585.1 Methanothermococcus okinawensis
TTAACGTGTAGAGTTTTTCCTTCACTACCATACACTCACTTTTAATCATAAAAACTTTTAAAACTTTCGCTCAAAAAGAACAGTTGATTAGGCTAAACTGGACAGTGGAGAAACAAGTGGGATTTCCTTTTAAATTTTTAAAACCTTTTCCATTTATTACTTTAATAGGAACCAAGGTTTATTATTTAAATCTTCAAAATCCTCTTAGCCCACCTGTGTGCCCAACACTGAATACAGACTCCAACTGGTAGAGATGCAGTGTGGCATCCCATATACTCTATAAATACATCTAACGCTGTAACACTCCCTCCAAGCCCCATGGTTCCAATACCTAACTTATTGATATCCTCCAAGAGTTCCCTCTCCAAGTTTGCAACATTTCTATTGGGATGTCTCTCCCCTATTCTCCTTAAAAGTGCTTTCTTTGCAAGTTTTAAGGCTATATCTCCAGTACCTCCCACACCTACACCTAATATTATAGGTGGACAGGGTTTTCCCCCAGCATTAACTACAGTTTCCAATACAAATTTTTTTATACCCTCTATACCTTCTGCAGGGGTTAGCATCTTAAGGGCACTCATATTTTCACTACCAGCCCCCTTGGGAAGCACCTTTATCTCCACCTCTCTATCTAACCTTTCATCCACCTCTATATCTACAAAGGGAGATCCCAGTCCAACGTTTGTTTTAAGATTTTCTCTTGTAAAGGGATTTACCACGTTAGGCCGTAGAGGGATCTCCTCAGTTGCTCTAATTACGCCCTCCTTTATTCCATTTAAGATATGGAGGATCTCAGAGGAGGATATATTCTTTCCCACCTTTAGAAATACAAGAGGAACTCCCGTATCCTGACAGAGGGGAATAGAATTATTCTTAGCAACCTCTATATTCTTCAGAATAGCTTTTAAGATACTCTTTGAGATCTCACTCTCCTCTCTCTCCATGGCAGATATGAGGGCCCTCTCCACATCTTCGGGTACAGTGGTGGCCGTCTCTCTGAAGAGTTCCACCACAACCTCTGGTATATCCTCTATACCTCCATTCTTCACAGTACCACCTAAATTAATAGAGATCCCTGAGGGATGCTACAATGTCCTTCTCCGTTATTATACCTACTAAGTTATCCCTGTCCTCCACAACTGGAAGAGCCCCTATACCTTCTTTGATCATAATCTCCGCAGTACTCCTAAGGGAGTCGTCCTTACATACCTTCACTGGGTCCTTGGTCATTACTTCCTCCACTCTCACATTTGTTATCTCTTTAACATTTCCTGTAATCATACGGTTGAAGGCCCAGTCACTACCTAACAGTCTTATAAAATCTGTAGATGTCACCATACCAACGAGCCTATCCTCAGATACCACCGGAAGTCTTCTAAATCCATTTCTCAGCATAACTCTTGCTACATCTTTCAACCTCATCCCTGGAGTGGCTACTATTGGATCCTCTGTCATATAATCCTGGACGGTCTCCTCTCCTATTCTATTTATAAGATAGCGGATAACATCCCTCTCAGTTATAAGAGATATAAGTATATCCTCCTTATCAACAACAGGAGTTCCCCCTACGTTCTTTTCAATAAATATTTCTATTACCTCCTCCAAGGGTGTAGATTCTCTTACACATATAGGGTTATTAGTCATTATCTCCTTTACAGGTTCATTTATTGCGGATAGGAGGTTATGATTATGTTTAAATTTTACAAGGTTGTATTTGGATCCTCCTCCCATAAAATCCAGTATATCCATAGAAGTTACAATACCTACAATCCTATCTGTACCTGCATCTACCACAGGTACCCTCCTAGTACCACTGTTATTCATCTTCGATACAGCGTCTTTTATAGTGGTGGAAAGATATACTTTTACAATATCCTTTTTGTCCTTTACTACACTCCCTACCTTCAATATCCCCCCTCTTTAATTTATAATATTAGGATAAGGATATTTATAATAAGGATTTTAAATACTGTCACTATCTATACAATTTTCACAAACGTACTTTCCATTCACGTATCTCAGACGTCCCTGGTTACCACACACCTCACATACTCCGTATAAATATTCATGCTCCCTAGGGTAATCCTCCTCATCCCTTATCTTAGATACCTCCATCATTATCTCGAAGATCTTCGGTGAGACGGATGTAATATCACTAACTGTGATTATACCTAAGAGTTTTCCATTCTCAATTACCGGAAGTCTTTTGATATTCTTTTTAGCCATCAACTTCGCAGCATCCATCACTGTAGCCTTTGGAGATATGGATATAAGTTTTGGAGACACAATATCCTTAATTAAAACCTCTTTTGATTTCAGATTTCTTGCAACAACTTTCTGAACGAGATCTTTCTCTGTGATTAAACCTATAGGCTCCATCGAATCATTTACCACTACTAAACATCCTATCTTTTTATTCTTCAGTATATTGGCAGCGTCGTAGGCAGTAGCACTCAACTTTACAGTTTCCACGGGAGTACTCATAACTTCACTTACACTTATCTCAAATTCCATACTATCACCATTTATAATTAATAATCATTAATAATTTATTATTATCTTAATATTTATTAATTTTTATTATAATTTTTATTATTTAGATATACTCTATTTGTCACTCCCTGTCCTAACCCCTCGTAGAGTGTAACCTCAATCCACTCTATATTATCTACATTTAACTTGAGAAGATTTTCTTTAGTAACCTCTGTTATATACACCGACAACTCCTCTGCAGTAATTCCCCTCAGTGGTAGAAGTAGAACATCCTCTAAAGGAATCTTATACTCCTTTTTACACCTTCCATAGGAGTATATAAAGTGTATATAATTCCCCTCGATAGTGTATTTCAGGTGTGGATGATCTCTGGGCAACAACAGTTTGTGGTCTAAACTCTTACATATCTCCTTTACCACTTTTTTTAACACCTTAAAATCTAAGATAAAGTCAAATTCTCCAGAAGGTTTCCCACCTAACTTAACATCTACATAGTAGGTATGCCCATGTATAACTCCACAGGAGTCATGTCCAAATACTATATGGGCAGATGAGAACCTCAACCCCAAATACAATCCCTTTAACTCCAATATCATCCTTTTCCTCTTTTTAATGATTTATTAATAATAATTTTTATTATGGATAAATATTTATATAACTCCTTGAAAAGTTGTAGAAGTTTTACCCTATAATTTCTCCCTATTTGTAAGATCCTACAGAATATGTAAAATAAACCTATTAAGTACAAATACCTTACTACCTCTGGTGAAACTGTGGAGTTGTATATAACATTCTTTATTATAATAGCCTCTATATTTTTAGTACCTATTATTCTAAAGAGATTCAACATACCTGGGATCACCGCTGTGATGTTAGCAGGCATACTCATAGGTCCCTACGGTCTTGGAATCGTGGATATTGACGAATCTCTTAAAACGTTCTCTACCTTTGGAGCCATATTTCTAATGTTCTTGGCTGGAATGGAAGTAGACAATGAAACTTTAATTAGAGGATTTAAAAATTCTCTATTTATCTCCCTCTTTTCTGCTGTAATATGTGGTATTGGAGGGTACTATATAGGAAGTCTCTTAGGTCTTAACTACTTAGGAGCCCTACTCTACAGTGTTATGTTTGCCTCGAACTCTGTGGGGATAGTCTATGCCCTACTAAACGAGTTAGATATGACGAAATCGAAGTTTGGGACTGTACTCCTGGGGGCTGTTGTGCTATCTGAAGTACTGGGAATGATACTATTGGCAATAGTATCCAAGATCAGTTTAAATCAGGGGTTGGAGGGATCTGTATTATTTATTCTACAGGTGTTACTCTACATCTTAGGCTTATTACTTCTAATTCCCTTTATCACAAAGAGGATATTCAAGAGATTTGAAAACCTTCAGTGTAGAAAGATACATTTTGTACTCCTGATAATACTCATCTCCATACTCATTGGGGAGTATGTAGGAGTACATCCTATGATATGTGCATTTATCACAGGTGTGGCTGTATCTGAGGCTCTAACTAAGGAGGAGCACGACAACATACTCAACAGTAATCTAAACGCCATAGGTTACAGTTTCTTTATACCTATCTTTTTCCTCACCTTAGGTATGAATACAGACATAGGAATGTTGCTGAACTTGGATAACTTAGGGATACTCGTTAGTACAGTAGGAGGTTTGATGGTTTTAAAAGTCATATCTGGATACCTCTCCTTTAAAATGATAGGTTGCGATAGATTGAGAAGCCTTTATGGAGGCCTGTTGACAATTCCCCAGGTTTCAGCTCCACTTGTTGTAACCTCTGTTGGAAGGGATTTGGGTGTGATACCACATAGTTTCTATGTAACTGTAGTTATAATGATACTTTTAACCTCCATCATGGCCCCGATAGTTATTAGGTATATGGTAGATAAATACCCTCTACAAGTATAGGTAAAAATCAAAAAATAAAAAGGGAGATAAATCTTCCTTCGGATGCTCCTGGACACTAGAGAATCTTTTTTTCTATTTATAGTTATTATAATCAAGCACATAACATTTTTAACAATAAAAAATTAGAATAAAAAGTAAAAAATATGGTCATGAGCAAAATTAATTAAACTAAACAACAACCATCGAAAACTGTAAATAAATAATAATAAAAAGAATAATCAAAATCATAAAATAAAAATCTTATAAAATATCTAATAAAGAATATAAGATAAAAAAGTAAAATAAA
>DQVU01000204.1 GCA_015661585.1 Methanothermococcus okinawensis
ACTGATGAAGCCCAAGTCCGTCGTGAGGGTGGATTTGAAGGGGAGGACTTTCACTCACATTCCACCCTAAAAACTCACGACGGACAGACCCCTAAATATTTACAAAATACTTTTTAATCCACCCTCCTAGAGGTAAGTACCCTATACCCTCCCTTTACAGTAACAGTCCTAACATTGCCAAATACCTCCCCCATATACTTTGCAAGGGATTTTGCCCCATGCTTTCTCTGAACTACGAGCCATATACTACCTCCCTTCTCCAGCAACTCCTTACCCTCCCTAACTATCCTATGAACAACCTCCTTTCCCGCCTTTATTGGAGGATTTGATACGATCTTGGTAAATTTTCTGTCCTTCACCTTCTCATATAAATCACTGTGGAGTACCTCAATATTTCTATCTTCCAGGTTGTTTATTTTTATATTTTCCCTTGCAAGTTTCACAGCTCTCCTGTTTATATCTGTCATAACTACAGTATCAACCTCATCACATACACTTATACCTATAACTCCATATCCACAACCAACGTCTAATAATTTATCCTTCTTATCCAACTCTAAAGCCTCTACAAGTACCTTGGTGCCCTTATCTACTTTTTTAGGAGAGAATACACCACTGTCTGTTTTAAATATAAACCTCTTACCCCTTAAGATAGCCTCAATTAACCTCTCCCTCTGGGCAGATGTTGGTTTTTCAGAGAAGTAATGCATAGTATCACTCACATCAACCTCTGGATTATCAACTTAATAAGTATCTTGAGACCTGTAATTACATTTGTACCCCTTGACATAGAGTACTCTGTATATATCGTCTTTATAGGTACCTCCTTAAATTTTAAGTTCTCCCTTCTTGCTATTATTATAAACTCCGAGGAAACCTCGTATCTATTACTCTTTAAGTTAGATAATATTACCTCTGCAGCCCTCTTGGAAAATGCCCTTAAACCACTTTGGCTGTCTGTAACGAGATATCCCCCAAGGAGATATGTTATAAAATTCAGTAATATATTCCCTATCCTCTTTACTACAGGCATGTTTTTTAACTCCTCCCTATCCATCAACCTACTACCTACTACCATATCGTAATCTTCGTATAGGATAGGTTTCACAACCTTCTCTATATCCTTGGGATCGTGTTGTCCATCTGCATCGAAGGTTACTATCACCTCTGGGTTGTACTCCAAAGCACATCTTATACCTGTACCTAAGGCTCCCCCTAAACCCCTGTTGATAATATGCCTACAGAGAATAACTCCCTCCTCCTTAGCTATATTGTATGTGTTATCTTTACTACCGTCATCAACTACGATGATGTTGTGATAACCCTCCTTCTTCAACTTCCTTAAGGTATCCCTAATTACCTTCTCTTCGTTGTACGCGGGCACAACAATATAGACGTCTCCTTTATCCATAGTAATCCCGTTGTATATTTTACTCCACAATTATAAACCTCGCCAAACCTCGCCCTAAGGCTATCTTACAGTTCCCAACCCTTGCTATAATTGGACCCCTGTCATTCGAGATCACAGTTATTTTTGAGCCTGGCACTATTCCCAAGTGGTAGAACTTACTACAGGGCTTAGTTATTTTTACAACAGTATAAATACCTGGACCTTTATCTGCGAGACTTTCCACATTATCACCTCATAGTAAAAATTTTATTTTATAGTCAGTGTAACATCTTAAACTTAGCTAATAGCAATAGAAAATTTAAATATAATTAAAAATTCCATATTTGACAGTATTAGTTTTTAATTCTCTTATTTTTTATTTTTTATTACCTTTATAAATAATTTTTATACCTATTAATTTTTTATAGATAGGATAAAAAATTAAGAAATAACTTTTATTCATAACCCCTCACATACACAGAACTCACATAAAGAATATTCATTCTTCTGCTTGTTTTTCACTGGACAGTAGTATTTGTCTCCTCTCTTAACTATACACAACCCTCCTGGAAACCTCGTCCCCACAGGATGTAGAGGTTTTTCTCCTATAAATATCAGATAAGGTACTACGATCTTGGAGAGTTTAATAAACGAATCTTCCCCCTTAACTCCCCTTTTAAAATCTTCTATTCTCTCAAAGAGAGTCCTCAATTTCTCCTCATTTATGGGACAATCCTCGATATCTTCCTCCTTTTTCTTCTTAATTTCATTCAACGTATTTATAAAGTACATAATTTGATTTCTAAGGTATTGTTCCTTATAACCTTCTGGTAGATACTTCATATCCTCCTCTAAGAATACCCTTACATTTATAAGATCCTGAATACTAAAATCTTTTGCCATCTCTCTAAGTTTCTTAAATAACTCTCTACTTCTCATAATTCCACTAAAGCATATTCTCAATTACAAAACTTATTAGAGCCACTAACAAACCAACTACAGCCATTTTAAACCCTGAGAATATAAGGTTCTCCTTGGATATCTTTCCTATAAAGACTCCTAAGGTAAAGAGTATAACTGTGGTTATTCCAACTGCAAAGATAAGGGCAACCTCCTTTGGAAATAGGAAAAAGGGAGTTATAGGTATTATGGAGCCGAAAATCGTAGATAATCCATCCCATATACCACTTATAGTTGTTCTGTTCAGTGCCTCTCTGTAGGCTAAGGAGGATTTCAAATAACCTTCTTCCCTTAGAAGTGCCTTCTCCTGCGATATCCTAACACTCTCCACTATAGCCCTCTCCGCAGTCAACGCCCCTAAGATGTTAGAGATACCATTTGCCACCCCTCCCCCTACACCTGCTGTAATTATAAGGGAGACATCACCTCCACTGGCTCCTATTATAACCCCAAGAGAAGAGAGAGATCCATCGATAATTCCCCTTATTATATATCTTATATCGAAGTTTTCAGTGAAACATCTGCTAATATCCTTCAAATTCACCTGTTATCCCCCTTGTATCCTTCTCTAACTAACTCTAAGATCTTAAAGGACATCTCGTAGTTTTTAAAGTAGTCGTTTAATACGTTCTTCAGGGAGCCTATGGAGTCAGTCTCTACGTAGAGTTCCAACATATTATATTTCTCCTGATAGGATGTATCTATTACAAGTCCCTCATTAACATCATCTACCTTTAAACTCCTATATACTACCTCATCCCCAGGTATCCTCATCCTGTATTTAACCCTCACAGTAGCACCTCTGAGTACCTCTTTACCTCCTCTATCACTTTATCTGTAACCTCCTTGGTTTTTAAATTTCCTCTTAAATCTGGTGTTGTATATCCCTTCTCAACTACAGATTTAACTGCCATTCTCAAGATCTTACTCTCCCTCTTCATCCCAAGGTAGTAGAGCATCATAGCACCACTTAGTATTGAGGCTAGGGGATTTGCAATACCTTTTCCTGCAATATCTGGTGCAGAGCCATGTACAGGTTCAAAGAGCCCGTATTTATCTCCAATGTTTGCAGAGGGTGCTAAGCCAAGGCCCCCTATCAGCCCTGACGCCTCATCGGAGAGTATATCACCAAATAGATTAGTAGTAACTATGACGTCAAAGATCTTAGGATTTTTTACAATATACATGGCTGTAGTATCTACCAGATAGTCGTCAGCCTCTATGTTGTACTTTTTATAATCTTCACTTACCTGGTAAAATGTCTTTAAAAACAGTCCATCTGTTATCCTCAGGACGTTAGCCTTATGGACACATGTTACCTTCTTTCTATGATGTTTCAGTGCATACTCAAATGCAAACTTCACTATTCTGTAGCATCCCCTCTTGGATATAACTCTCTCTGCAACAGCCTCTTCAGTATATGGGTTGTAGTACTCTCTACCTACATAGAGCCCCTCGGTATTCTCCCTTATTATTACAAAGTCAATGTCCCTAAAGTTGGATATAGGCCGAATATTTGCATAGAGATCTAACTCCCTCCTTAAGGTAAGAATAGGACTCCTGTATATCTTACCCTCTAACTCGTGAGGTTTTGGAGTGGTTACAGCCCCAAAGAGTATGGAGTCGCACTCCTTTGCAGTCTCTATTGTCCTCTCAGGTATGGCATCACCGTATCTCTTAAAACACTCGTACCCTGCAAACTCCTTTATAAATTGGAAGTCTCCGAGGTTCTCAAGTACCCTGACAGTCTCAGGTATTACTTCTTTACCTATTCCATCTCCCTCTATGACACATATCTTGTACCTCTTCATTTACTCACCAGGTAAAAATCTATATTGTACAGTCTTTTTACTTGAGGTTTATATAGATTTTTTGATAGGGAGAATAATTACAAATAAACAAAAATAAAGAATAAAAATAACATAATTAATTTTAGTTCCCATTAAAGTAAGAGTTAAAATGAATATCTTTCATATATCATTTTATATTTTTTATTTACCCTCTTTCCATTAAATCCTGATAAAAATAATAATTATTATAAAAATAAAGAGTAATTAAAAATAAAAAAATAAATAAATTAAAAATAAATCTCCTTTAGTCTCGAATACAGCCATGTATCCTGAACGCTATGGAAGTAGCTGAGATTTTTATTTTTATTTGATGGAACTAAGGCTTGATTATTTTTTATTTTAATGAACAATACAGATGAAAAGTAAAATGTCTTTATTCCCTGGTTTTACCCTAAGTATTAAGAAAGTAGAGTTGGATTTCTATTATTCCCTATTCTTTTTATAGTCAAGAACATAACGTTTTAAACTATAATAAATTATTATAATACAATAAAAT
>DQVU01000231.1 GCA_015661585.1 Methanothermococcus okinawensis
CTTTATCTCCTTCATCTCCTCCAACAACTCCTTCTCCTCCTTATGCCTCCCTGCAGTATCCACTATCACCACATCCACCTTCTTCAAACGATCCAACCCCTCCTCCACTATCTCCACAGGAGTCATTTTTCCAGATTCATCTCCATACACAGGTACATGTATCTTCTCTGCCAGTTGTTTCAACTGTTGATATGCAGCAGGCCTGTAGGTATCTGCCCCTATTAAACCTGGCTTCAATCCCATTCTCTGGATATACTTGGCAAGTTTTGCAGCGGTGGTAGTTTTACCACTACCTTGAATACCAACGAGAAGTATAACGTTCCTTTTTTTAGGATCTATGTTTAACTTCTGTCCTTTCTCACCAAGTAACTTTATCAACTCCTCATAAACTATCTTTATAATATGTTCCTTCTTTGACAGTCCCTTAGGCACCTCTTCATATATAGCCCTCCTCTCAATCTCCTTACTCATCTTAAGTACCAACCTCACATTTACATCTGCCTGTATCAGAGCCCTTTGTATGTCCTTGATCACCTCCTTTATAAGTTTTTTATCTACAAATGTGGCATTCTTTATCTTGTTTAGAGCCTTGGTTATACTCTGTCCTAATTTTTCCAACATACTTTCACCTTATAACAATATCTACTTTGTTTATACTTTCTTTTATTTTATATTAAAAACTACCTTAAACTCTATCAAAGTGATTATTAGGATAATAATCATCGAGAATATCAACAAAAATAATAAAGAATAATAATTAAAATTAAAATAAAAAAATAAAAAAGAATTTTAACAATAATCAAAAAAATTTTTCTACCTTACACTAGGCATTAGGAGATAAGAGGGAAATTTTTTTATTAATTCTACTTTTAAGAATTTTTGAAAATGATGATCATTATAATAAAAATCATAACATAACAAAAACTATATAATATTCATCTTACTGGGCACATAGATAAAGATAAGAAAATCTTATTCTGACATTCACAGTATGAAGATATTCAGAGAATCATTCTCCTTCAATCTTCTTTCAAAATTTATTATCATACCTAAGATGATACAAGTTTTTTATTTTTAAAACCTTTTCCTTATTTTTTATCTTATTATTTTTTATAATTATTCTCATTATTTTTAACCATTACTTATTAAAAGCAGTTATCATCTCAAATATCCCCCCATCTTTTAAATAAATTGTTTGAAATACCTAAGTTATCTAGCACCCTTCCAACGACAAAATCCACTATATCCTCCACACTCTTAGGTCTCCCATAGAATGCAGGAATAGGTGGCATAATAACAACTCCCAACTTAGACAACTTCAGCATATTCTCAAGATGTATAGAACTTAAAGGCATCTCCCTAGGCATGAGTATTAACTTCCTTCCCTCTTTAATCGCCACATCACATACCCTACATATTAAATTGTTACTGTACCCATTTGCCACTGCAGAGAGCGTCTTCATGGAACATGGCACAACTACCACACTGTGAAATATATGAGAACCAGAGGCTAAGGGGGAGAAAAAGTCGTTGTTCTCGTAGTACTCATGGGAGAGATCTATAAGATGGTTGATATCTACATCTAACTCATGTTCTATTATTTTTTTACCTGACTCAGAGACTATCAGAGATGTCTTTATACCCTTCTCCCTAAGTACCTCTAATAGTCTCTTTGCATAACATACCCCACTTGCACCTGTAATACATACCACTACTTTCATACTCCCCCAGTTTAGAGGATAAATAGGATATTATTCTAAAAAATTAATTTATTATTTGTAGGACATCCTTAACCCTCCAAGAACTCCCAGAAAGATCTCACTGCACTGGGGTTCTTAAGTTTCTTACCCTTTACTAAATACAGATACCTCGTAAGATCTAAATCCTCTATAGGGACGATTTTCACTAAACCTGCCTCAGCAGCCTTCTTTGCAGGAATCTCAGATATAATACTTACTCCGTTCCCTTCAGAGACTGCAGTTATTATGGAGGAGTTACTTCCAAGTCTCATCACTACGTTGAGATCCATTATGGAGTACCCCTTCTCATTCAGAGCCTTTATTATAATCTCTCTTGTACCAGAACCCTCTTCTCTATCTATATAGTCTTCCTTCATTATGTCAGAGAGTGTTGCTATACCTTTCTTGGCCAATCTGTGGTTTGGAGGTACTATCAGTACTAACCTATCTTTTCCTATTATCAGATGCTCGTAATCTTTATTGTAGAGGTAACCAACTGCTATAATATCGACAGAGCCATTTTCCAATAGTTTAAAACACCTTTTAGAGTCTGTTATCTCTATGTCGAAGTCAACATCCTTATATTCTCTTTTGTAATCCATTATTATACTTGGTAGAATATGCTCTCCTGGAGTTGTACTTGCAGCAATTTTGATAATTCCCTCTGGGTACTCGTGAAGTGACTTAATACGTTGCCTTGTAGATTCTATAAGTTCCAGTATCTTTTTAGCACTCTCGTAGAGAATTTGGCCTTCAGGAGTTAACTCTACACCTTCTGGAGTTCTGATAAATAATTGGGTATCGAAGTACTTCTCAAGGGTTGAAATGTGGTTACTTACAGTACCTTGGGTAATACCAAGTTTTTTCGCAGCCTTGGAGAAACTCTTCGTCTTCGATGTAGTTACAAAAGTTTTGAAGTAGCTTATCTTAGGATCCATATTCTCACCTATCAGTTATATCAATATCCCTTTATACTTTGGTTTTAGGCCAATATAGTTTATATTTAAAGTATAAATAGTATTTAAAGTTATAGGAGGTTATTAATATTATTAATAATTATAAAAATTATAAAAATAAGTAACATACTGATATAAATTTATAGTATGGACAATAGGGTAACGTGATACTATGCAACTTATCCAGATACTTGCCTTAGTTTTTGCAATCTTTGCAATGTTCAAAATAATACTACAAGTTAAAAACAGCGAGATAAACATAGAGTCTGCTATATTCTGGATATTTATCTGGATGTTGGTTATACTTATGGTGGTATTCCCCCAAACTATGAGTTATCTGGCCACATTAACTGGTGTGGGGAGAGGGGTAGATGTTGTAATATACTTAGCCATTATAATACTATTCTATCTACAGTACAGATTGTATATGAAGATGGAAAATATCGAGAGAGAAATCACCCTCATTGTAAGGGAGATCGCTATATTGGAGAAGGAAAAAAAAGATAGAGAAAAGTAATAGATATAATCTTATCTCTTATATTCCAAGGGGAAATACATAGAGTGCCTTTTCATCTGGCCCACATTCAACAACTTCCTCCACGTATTCATCGTAGAATGCACCTACTGCCACTGTACCTACACCTAACGCTGTGCTTTGAAGGTATATATTCTGCCCAACATGTCCTGCCTCCATATGGACGTATCTCACACCTCGTTCTCCATATATGGAAGTGGTACGCCCATAAACAGCTGTTATCACTAAATTAGCCTTTGCATCTAAAACCCATCTCTGATTTATACATGCTCTGTACAGTTGATAACTGAAATCACCCTCTTTAATCACTTTGAGAGAGTGATTGATAGGTATATAACGGTAGACTCCAGGTTTTAAGTTTTCTACCTCTTTTACAACGACGTATATTTCCAGAGGGTATGTTGCACCTGCACTTGGTGCAGATCTAAACTTCCTCTCAGGTTCTGTTATCCCCTGTGCTGCCCATAGGATCTGGGAGAGATCCTCAAGTTTTAAAGGTTTATCTGAGTATTCCCTTACAGATCTCCTTTTAAATATCGCCTCTTCAAGGGACATGTTTCCGTAAATTCTTGGTTCTGGTAGATACATTTCTTCTTCACCTTAGTGATCTCTTTCTTTCTATGTATTAATTCTAACTCTCTCTATAAAAGGATAACAAGTAGAGGGAGTATCGCGGTGATCAATTATTGTCCTTTGTATAATAAAAATATAAATAATAACATCCCTTATTAACTTTATTTTTCCATCAAAGTAAATAGTTTTAAAAATAAACCCCTAGTTCCCACTAGTAATTAAAAGAATTATAAAAATAATAATTATTATAATGAAGAAAATAATAAAAATACTTGATAATGAAAAAATGACCAATCTATTTTCTTTTTTTAACAACTTCTCCATTATTTTTACCTTCAAAATCAAAAAATAATATTAAATAAAATAACACTGTTAATATCTAATAAAAAACAAAATATAATCCTTATCCTCTGGACTACACTGTGTACTGGAGAATTGGGCAGGATTTTTATTAATCTTCCTTCTCAGAAGTTTTTTACCTTTTTATTAATTTTTGTTATTTTTACTATAATTATTTTTATTATTATTTTTAATTATATTTTTAAAAGATTATATTTCCATTATTTTTTAACTATCACCTTGATGGGAAGTAGGTTTAAATACAATAATAAAAAGGTGTTAAATAAAGTAACATATAAAACGATATCCAAGGGTTGTACTTAGATTTACCATCCATACCTTAAAGAAGTTCGTAATACTGTCACTGTTAGAAGGATTTTAGCAACCTTAGAAAGTTTTCTATTTACTTCCACTACTCAATTATAACACCACTACTCATTAACTCCTGAAGTATCTTCTTAGCAATCTTATCTCCAAGAATACTCCTAACCCTCTGGTAATTATCTAAGATATCCTGGGCGCTTTTTATCCCTGCATTATACAACTTCCTAGCCCTTGCCCTTCCTATATGCTTTATTTTCAGTAGATCTATAAGTTCCTTACTTGCACCGTACTCTATCCTTATTTCCAACTCCTCCAAGGCCTGGGAGATAATTTCATTTTCTATGTTAAGAATTTTATAGAGTTCTCCTGTTGCATGTATTAGCCACTTTGCCTGTTCAACTCTGTATCTTAAAATTCCAGGTTCTATATTGTATCTCTCTAAGATCTCCTTCTCTGGTACCTCGTTTATCCAGTCGTAAAAGATCTTTGCATTTTTAATACATTGCAGGTCTATTTCATTCCTTATATATATTCCTCTTCTTAGAGCCTCGTAGGTTAAGGATTCCTTTTCATCCCTTCCTACCCAAGGTAAAGGTAACATCTCTGAAGTCTTCGAGATGAGATAGAGAATATAGAAGGTAGTATAATCAAGGAGATTTTCATCCCTAAGGTATCTAATTCTTTTTAAATTTTTATTAAGTTTCCATAACTCTTCTATTATAACTTTTCCACTTAAGGGATCTATATACAATTCAGATACTCTTCTCCCAAGTGGTGTTACCCTGTATCTTTCCCTCCCTCTGTATATAGATATACCATTCTCGTCTAAGGTTAGCATTTTTACTCCATATTCATCTCCTCTACCTTCTACTATAATAAATCCATTATACTCTAGAAATTGTATAACTTCTTCAATCTCATCTAGAATCTGTAAGATACTCTGTGATTGATGAGCGTAGAAGGTATTTTTTATAAAGTTCCTTAAACTCTCCCTGTCTTTAACATCCCCGAGGGCTATCAATCCGAGAACATGAGATCTTAATATCTGAGATTGGGTTAATTGTGAAAAGACATGTTCTGCTGGTCCTACAAGGTATTTCTTTATTATCTCTGTCCTTACCATTCCATCAACGTATATTATACCCTCACCGTAGGGATCTAAGTTTGGACGTCCGGCCCTCCCAATACACTGTTGTATCTCCATCCTTGGAATGTAATCCATCTTACTTCTACTGAATCTCTTAAGATCCTTCACTATGGCTCTCCTACAGGGAACGTTGACCCCCATACTCAAGGTGGGAGTACAGCAGATAACCTTTATAACTCTCCTCCGAAAAGCATCCTCTACAATCTTCCTCTGCTCGTATGCTAAACCTGCATGGTGGAATGCAACACCCCTCTCTATGCACTTTGCGAGGGTTTTACAGATTTCCGTTGGACTATCAAATACACTTAGGATCCCCTCTTTTATACTCCTAAGTTCCTTCAACTCCTCCTGAGAGAGATACCCTCTTAGATCCAACTTTTTAGACTCAGCGACAGCGTTCTTCTTAGAGTTGCAAAATATAAGTACAGAACCTCCATCTAACACACAATCTACAACAAGATTGAACAACACACTTCTACTGTTGCTATACGCTTTCAATTGATATACCTCTACAACCTCTCCATCCTCTCCGATAAATAGAATCTTGTCCCTATACCCTATACCCTTCTTCAACTTAACGGGTCTCCAATCATCTATAACTAATTCAGCCTCCAACCAACTTGCCAACTCCTCTGGGTTTCCTATGGTGGCAGAGAGTCCAATTATCTGGACGTTGTACTTACTCTTCAACTTGGTGATAAGTACCTCTAAGGTACC
>DQVU01000198.1 GCA_015661585.1 Methanothermococcus okinawensis
AGAGACTTCCAAAGAAAGGACAACTGGATTTCCACTCTTTTTTATGTGTTGGAGGTTTCTTATACTGATTTTTATTTTATTTTTTTATAAATTTTTTATTTAGGAGTTATATTTAAAATGTATTAAGAAATCACAAACCCATATCCTCTTTCTCCTCCTCAGTGAGTATCTTCACGATCTCCTCTGGTCTCCCTATCTTAACGATCTTCCCGTCCCTCATAAGTGCGGCTCTATCACATACGTTCAATACAAAGTCCATATCGTGGGATACTATAATATAGGTCTGTTCCAACTCCTTTCTCGATTTATGGATAGATTCTGCTACCATATTTCTTGTAAATGGATCCATGGTTCCGGTGGGCTCATCTAATATTACAACCCTTGGCTCCTTTATAAGTACCTGGGCAAGGGCTACCCTGTGCCTCTCTCCAACACTTAACTCCTTAGGATATTTATCTAATATCTTTTCTGCATCCTCTTCAGTAAAACCTACAGACATTAGCGTATATAGTGCCTTCATCCTTGCAAATTCTCCCGGGAGTTCTAAACCTATGGCCTCTGTAAGGTTGTAGAGTACAGTCCTATATGGATATAGTGCATACTCCTGGAATAACATACTTATATATCTCTTTGCCCTCCCCCTATACATGGGCCCAGGTTTTGTCATATCTATCCATTCTTCTCCTAACCTAAATAGATATTTCCCCTTCGATGGAGGTATAACTCCTCCTATGATCTTCGCCAAGGTTGTCTTTCCAGCCCCACTGGTTCCCACTATACCAAATATCTCTCTCTCGTATATGTCCAAAGAGACTCCATTTACCGCATGTACCACCCCTCTATCAACGGAGCAGTACCTCTTCTCTATATTCTCCAGTACTATCTGTTTCTCCTTTACCTCCACCTCCAATTTCTCGAATTCCTTAAGGGATGACATGAACTCCTCTACAACCTCCTTACTATCTCCTATTTTCTTAATCTTCCCATTCTCCAACCACATTACTCTATTTGAAAGTTGAGCAACTACCTCTGGCCAGTGGGAAGTTACTATCATACTTATATTCTTTTTAACAACTGCGTTCTTCAGTGTCTCATGTACTAACTTGGCAGTTTTAGGATCTAAGGTTCCAGTAGGCTCATCTGCCAAGAATATCACAGGTTTCTTGGCAAGTTGTCTTGCAAGGACAACTCTCTGCTTTTCCCCTCCACTGAGATCCCTTGCAATATGGGTAACTCGATGTTCCAACTTTACCATCTTTATAAGTTTTAGAGCGATCTCTACAGCCTCTTTTCCCTCAAAACCTGCAGAATACAAAGATTCTAAGATATTCTCAATTACACTTTTCTCTCCATACAGTGCAAAGGTTCTCTGAAGCATTATAGCGATTTTCCTCTTCAGATTGTAGACACCTTCATCGTCTCCCCATAGATCTATGGAGGTTTTACTTAATATCCCCTTTCCACACTTCTCACACCTATGGCCATCCTTGGAAGGCACATCTACCTCTCCACAGTTATCACACATTGTTACATGGTATATCACCTTACCCTCTGTAGGTCCGTACCCTTCCATACCCCTCAACATATGGAGCAGTACAGATTTACCTGCACCACTTCTCCCCAATATACCTAATACTTCACCTTCCTCAAGTGAGAAATTTATATCCTTCAGTACTAAGTTATCACCAAACCTCTTTGAGACGTTCTTAACTTCCAACAGTATCATCCTACCACCTTTTTAAGGGTTAAATCTACGACAGTGATTTTTTGGTTTAAAGGCACAGTGTTTCATTCTACCACCTAGTTTGCATATCCCACACTCCCTTAACCTGTAATTCCCCCCTTCTATTCTCAACACCTTACCGTTTATTAGAAAATCACCTATCTTCCTCCTGGCAGATTTTAGGATATTCCAGAAAACTCGCCTCGATACTCCCATCAACTCAGCCCCTTCCTCCTGGGAGAATCCTAAGTAATCCACCAACCTTATAGCCTCCAACTCCTCGTAGGTAAGTTTTATAGCATCTACATCATCCTCTCCAGATCCACCCATAATCCTAGGTGCAAATTCCCTAACCTGTGGTATTTCAGAGATGAATCTTGGTATCCTTGGGCGACCTTTCCTCTTTCTAAACCTCATAGTCATCCCGTTATTCTACAATATTAACTTCGATATTTTCAACAGGTATCTCTAGTATTGTATATCTACAGTTTGAGAGTCTTTCATGGATGTATCTCTTAATTATCTTCCCCTTTTTCTCACTAACTACAGTACCTATCATTACAGCATTACAGGATATGTCGTTAACTATCTTTATAGCCTTTTCAGGATCCTCATCTATTAGAAAACCTTTCCAATCTTGAGGGGACAATCCTCTATATTCCATTAGAAAAAATCCTGATATACCTCCTTCGGATAGGGCGTTGATAACCTTTCCGATGTTTTCAGTTTCCACGAAGACGTATAAAAGTATCTTCATAATATCACCGTTATTACACCTATGGGTAAAATTAGTTAATTTATTTATTATATATAAACTTATAAAGTTTAGGTAAAAGAAACGTCGAAGATATATAGTTTTATATCTACCTTAGTTCCATCAAAGTAGAAATAAAAAATACAATCTCCCTGAACACTGGGATAATGAGAAATTTCTATCATGATATAAAGAACCTCCAACAGTTGGAGTTAGAAGATATTCAGAGGATCCCTTCCTCCAATGTTCAGAAGTAGAGAAGAGATATCAAATCATCATTACCTATGTTTATCAGGAATTCTATAACTATAGTAGGATTAAAGTGAGAAGAATGTTCTTTTTAAGTGTTTAATATTTTTACTCTTATTTTTATTATTTTTATAATGAAACTATGGTTTAAATATTTTTATTTAAGATTCTCGATGGTTGTTATTTTAATGGAAAGTGGAACAATTTAATAAAAAATAAAAAATGATAGTAATAACAATAAAGAATATATGAAGAATAAGATTAACAGGATCCACTGTTTAAGGTTTTAATGTTTCTTTATAGACAACATCCGATGATGAGAGTCATCCCTACTGACCTATGAGGAGACCTGGGGTATCTGAGGATATCTTATCCACTATTCTTTTTGAGCAAATCTCTAAAATATTGATCGGGATTTTTAAGTATTGGTACTGTTGGTAATAATAATCTGAACGATCCTTTTCCTGTATTTTTGAAAGATGTAAGGTACTATTATCTATTTTATCCCTCTGTATCTACAGGTGGAGGTATAGAGCTCTATTAATCACCATATCTATCTTTATCCCTATAATATTTAGGTGGATCACTGTCCTTTCAGGTATG
>DQVU01000045.1 GCA_015661585.1 Methanothermococcus okinawensis
GGAATTGCCTATGCAGCGACAATTGGGGGAGTTTCAACCATAATAGGTACACCACCAAATGCCATATTAGTTGGTACCTTACCTATCCTGTTTCCCGATGCCCCTCCGATAACCTTCACTGACTGGCTTGCAATAGGCGTTCCTATTTCATGGACTTTCCTCTTTATCACATGGTTTATACTGGTATATCTAACTAACTCCCCTGAGATAGAGGAAATACCTGGAGGTAAAAGGATAATTGAGGAGGAGTTGAAAAAATTAGGAGCATGGAGTAAAGGTGAAAAAATAGTTCTTTTAGTTTTTATACTTACAGCCCTTGCATGGATCAACAGTTCACCAAAGACAATAGGAGACATTGTAATACCTGGAATAAAGACATTTCTACCCTTTGTAAATGACACTGTAATCGCCATGATCTCTGCAATCTCCCTCTTCTTAATTCCTGTGGATTTTCGTAAAGGTGAATTTGCCCTTGACTGGAATAGGGCGAAAGAGATACCTTGGGGAATACTTTTACTCTTTGGAGGAGGTATAGCCCTTAGTAAAGCATTTATGAAAAGTGGGCTGGCCAACTGGATGGCTGATCAACTTATGTTCTTAGAGGGGATGCCATCTATTGCGATCCTATTTATCGTAGTTACCCTAACTATCTTCCTTACAGAGATGACGTCAAATATAGCCATAACAACCTTGATGATGCCAATAATGGCCAGTTTTGCCCTTGCAATAGGTGAGGATCCAAGGGTATTTATGATATCTACCACTATTGCAGCAAGTTTTGCATTTATGCTCCCAGTTGCAACACCACCAAATGCTATAGTCTTTGGTACAGGTTATGTTACAATGCCTCAGATGGTAAGGAATGGCTTTATACTGAACATGATAAGTATCCTTATGATTGCTCTCTTCTGCTATATTTTTGTACCAGTAGTCTTCGGTATTGAATGGGGGGTAGTACCTACGTGGGTGAAACCTTAATTTTCAATATATTAATTTCCTAAATAAAAAGAAAGTATTTAAAATGGAAAAGAGGAAATCTTCAAGGCTATTAAATCAAATAAAAAATCGTTGTTTCTCTTATCCCTATGGATATTCCATAGAATCATCTAATTAGTTTTTCTATTTTATCTTATTTCTATTTAAGCAATAATTAAAATAAAATTATCTTAATTATTCCTAAATCTACTTAAAAATTTTGGAATATACTCAAGGGCACTTCTCAAGCTCATAGGTATATACCTATCCTTTAGATACCCTCTCTTTCTCATCTCCTCTCCCACCCATTGGTAAAACCTCCTGTCCTGGATAACGACGATACCGTAGTCCCTCTCAGTTCTAATAAGTCTCCCTATCATCTGGATAACTGTACTGGACATTGTATGGAAAGATGTCATTAAGAAGGATTTCCAGTGGGCAGTCCTGGGATCTACACCTCTTCTTAGTAGTTTCTCTTTTATCAACTTCTGTTCCCTGTTAAGTAGTGGAGTAGGTACTGGGAAGGGTAAACTGTCTATTATCACCATGGTGAGAGCTTCCCCTGGAATATCCACCCCCTCCGCAAATCTTCCAGTTGCCAGGAGTATTCCTCCCTCCCTCTCAAAACGTTCCTTTAGTATTTTGGCATCTTTTCCATCCATATCTGGGTGATAGCAAAATATTTTCCCTTTTAGCTTTGAGGCTCTCTCCAATAGGTAGTTATAGGTACTCTCAAGATCCTCAAAACTTCTAAAGAGTACCAAGGTATTAGCCTCTGCAGATCTTAGAAGTTTAAATATATTTTCATTTGCCCTCTTCCTTTTTAGATTCAAATTTCCCTCGTATTTCATATTTACTCCGTCAGTTAAAGCGATTATCTCTCTCCTATCCTTTGGGAAGGGACTGTCCAAGATTAAAGGGTCAAAAGATTCCACTCCAGTTTTAAGTCCATGTATCTTTAGATTACCAATGGTAGCAGAGCAGTGTATCACTGTGGCATTATCGTAAAGTCTTTTGAGATAGGATGAGACAAATACAGGTACACATAACAAGGCCTTTCCACTTCTGTATACTACGAAATTATCATCTATAAACTCCAAGTCTTTTATCTTCTCTAAAAACTCTGTTAGAGACATATCTGGCAACTTTTTCTGGGATACGTAGATATACTCTAAATATACAAGAGCTCTGTTGTAAACCTTAAATATTAACTCCTCCGTCTCCACCTCCTTCTTCTCCTCAAAAGAGAAGATTTTATTCTTTATATTACGGATCTGATAGTAGCCATCTAGTAAGACTCCAAGTGCTACTATATTCCATTTTGATGTCCCCATTATTTCCTCTCCGTAGTAAAGTAGGATACTTTTACACTCCTCAATATCTACATGTCTTACTACGTAGTTACGTATTATATTCCAAAAATCCTTCTCGTAATCTTCTACAGTATTTTCGTTTAATGTTGGATATCTCTCTCTAAGTCTTGCAAGGTACTTCTTCAACATCTTAGGGGCAAAGTAATAAGCCATATCTCTCAACCTATGAAGTGCCACCTCTGGATTTATCTTTATTGTAGCAGAGTTTCTGATACTCTTCTCAAGTTTATGGGCCTCATCACAGATGATAACCTCAGTTTTCCTGTTTGCATCTATCTCCTCTTTTATATAGTAAAATATACTGTTGTTCATAACTAAGATATCTCCCTCTAAGCACTCTATCTTAGATTTCTGATAATCACAGATACAGAAGGGGCAGTAGTATTTTATATCCTCACCTATCTTTACAGGTTTTTTCACCGTATCACATATACACCGGGTTCTTCTATTTGGTCTATGAAAACATCTTTTGTTTAACTTACAGAAAATTCCATCTGCCTTACTTCCTTTAACCTTACAGATGAAGTTGTTCTTCCCCATTATAAAGGAAATCTTTAAATTAGGTTTTAGGGCGTTTAACTCCTCCAATATCCTCTCCTGCTGATCTATGGTTTCTGTAAGTATGATGATCCTTTTCCCTCTCTCTGCAAAGTATATAGCAGGGATAAGATAGGAAAGGGTTTTTCCCACACCTGTTGGAGCCTCCACTATAAGATTTTTCTTATTTTTGATGGAGTTGAATATCTTCTCCATCATCTTTACCTGTTGAGGCCGTATTTTCTCATAGGGAAATTTCAACCTATAGAAAATTCTAAAATCTTTCAATGAGTAATCCATCTAAATCACCAAAAGAGAATAGTTATTTTTATCCCATTTTCTATTATCTATTAAAAATAAGATCAGAATCTTAATAACAAAATAGGTTATATACATCTCAGCCCTTGTGACAGAGAGTAAATTACTATTATTAGATAAATTTTCTTTCTTTCCACTACTTAGAATTACTGAAAAATATAGGCGGATGTAGGAAAAATTTTTTGATTATTATTATAAAAATACAATTTGATTAGGAGGTGATATATATTTATAAATAATTTTATATTGTTAAAGAAGAGTATAATTATTATTTTCAGCATACGGTGGAAACTATGGCATCATCTACAACCATAATTCTAATATTTCTCATACTCTGGATAATCCTAAACCTCTACTACTACAGAAGGGAAGACGAGAGATGTTTAAAAACATACTATGGGATCTTTGGGATACTGAGAACCTCCTGGGGCCTAAAGGTTATAGATAAAATAGGCAAGTACAGATTTTGGCAGAGGATAGGTATCCTTTTAATACCTGTATGTGTAGTAGTTAGTATCATCACATTTTACACCTTTGTAACTTCTACAGTGGGGTTATTCAGTGGTTCAATACCTAAGGAAAGTTCAAGGCCAATTATACTACTATTTGGAGATGTTATCCCATGGATTCCAGGAGTTATAGCACTGGTATTGGGTATCACACTTCACGAGTTAGCCCATGGTATCGTGGCCAGATCCTTCAACTTAAAGATAAAGAGTACAGGGTTGATATTATTTCTCGGTATTCCCCTTGGAGCCTTTGTGGAGATAGGAGAGGAGTTTAAGAATGTCAGTAGGAAGGTAAGGGGTGCTGTGGCATCTGCAGGGCCTGTAGTAAATATAGTGATATTTCTTATTGTACTTCTGGTAACCCCCTATGTATCCAATATAACATCTCCTGTAACTATTACAAAGGTGTTTAAAGATCTCCCAGCCAGTGAAGTTCTCAAGGAGGGGGATATAATATACTCCATAAATGGAAAGAGAATCACCTCCCTCTCAGATTTCCGTGAGGTTGTGAAAGGAATAGGGCCGGAGGAGAGTATAACTATTACTGTTATCAGGAAGGATCAGGTGAGAACTTTTGAATTAACTACATCTTCTGAGGGAAAAATAGGGATTGTCGTTGAACCCCCCAAGTCCTTAGTATTTATAATGGAAACACTATTCTGGACAGGTATGTTGAATTTGATATTAGGTTTCTTCAACCTCTTACCTGCCTTACCTCTTGATGGGTTTCACATCTGGAACGCCCTCCCTGAGATAGTTAGAGATCTAAGGGCTAACAGTAGAGTAACGGAGACTATCTCAAAATATATGGAATATTTAATAAACGAGAGGAATTTAACTACTATGAGTATAACTATATGGTTTGTAATATTAGCCTCTATACTCTACTCCCTTATGTAGAAAATTAAAAGGTGTATAAAAGTGGAGAACCCCGTAGATATAAATCACATCTTTGATGAGGAGGGTATTAAACTACTTAAGGAGTTAGGATGGTACGGTTCCATTGTAGTCCAATACCATGAAAATTACGATAAAAAAATCTTTGAAGAGGTTAAGGAGTACGGAGAAAGGGAAGGTTTAAGGATATACACAGGTGTGAAGATAAGATCTGAATCTCCTAAGGAGTTGGTAAGATATGTGAAAAAATTTAGAAGTAAGGTAGATGTGATACTTGTAGAGGGAGGTATATTAAAGATAAACAGGCAGGCTTTAGAACTTCATGACGTGGATATACTCTCTACACCTGAGTTGAACAGACGAGATAGTGGTATAGACCATGTCCTCGCTAGGCTTGGAAGCGTCCATAGAGTGGCTATTGAGTTAAATTTTAAACAGGTATTGATAAAGAAGAATCCCTACGAGAGGGCAAGGTTATTATGGGCATTTAGGAGGAATATACGTCTGGCGAAAAAATTTGACACCCCTCTAGTGATCTCAAGTGGGGCGGAGGGTATATATGATATAAAGTCTCCCTACGATTTAAGAAGTTTTCTAAATACATTGACAGGAGATCCTGTATATTCAAAAACTATTATGGAGTTTGCCTATAAGATTGCAGAATACAGGGTGTATCTGAGGAGGGACAACGTTATAAGATACGGGGTGGAGGTTGTTGAGGGATAAGATAAATAGAATATAAAGTTATAAAAATATAATAAGATAAGACAAAAAGATTTTTTGAGGAATGATATAAACAAATTGTTTAGATTGATAGAGAGGTTAAATAGAAGTTATATTGAAACTACAACAATAGGTAGAGTTGTTTTTTAATTTTTTATATATCTAAAAATTTAAATTTGTTATAACAAATATTTTAAAAAATGTTATCATATTAACTTTTAATTAAATTTAATTTTATGATTTCTAATGAGATGGCTTAAATGAAAAAATCACTTATAATTTTAGGATTAATAGCTATAGCTATTTCTCCAGTATGTGGGTTATCAAATCTAAATATAAACATAACA
>DQVU01000036.1 GCA_015661585.1 Methanothermococcus okinawensis
AATTATAAAAATAAAAATAAAATAGATAAATGTTCTCCTTGACACTCCTGAAATACTGTAGAAATAGTGTGAAGAGATAAATTTTAGATAACAGGTTTTCTACTTTACTATTTTTTAATTGAGATTTTTTATTATTTTTTTAATTATTTTAGGATTATAACTTTAGTTCCATAAGAGTAGTAATATAAAATAATATAGATATTGTTATAATGAAAACACTAAAATATGATGGGAAATATCTACCGTTATTAAAGACATCAACAGTTATGTTAGGGGATATTAGGAGGATCTTCTCTTCTTCCAATGTTGGGAGATAGAGGGAGGATATATTCATATTCGGGATAGATAGAGTTTTTATTTTTTAACAACTTCTCCATTATTTTTTATTTAATCATTATTATTTTTATAATAGTTTATTTTTATCTTTTTAATAGAAAGTAACTATATATTATAATTTACTACTCGGTAGGAACTATAGGTAGAATTATAATATTATACTTTGGATAGTGCGATTTTAAAATTATACACCTTTCTCAATTAACTCCTCTATTTTCCCCGATATTCTATCTAATTCCTCTTCAGATAGAGGAATAGGAATCACCTTCTTACTATTGTTAAGAATCCTGTTGGCCAACTCCCTAAAGAGGTTAGATAGAGGATGATCGGGAGAATACTCAATAACAGTTTTCTTACGTATCTCACTTTTTACTATGATCTCACTCATTGGGATATATCCCACAACCTCTGTACCCAACTTTGAGGCAAATTCTGATACTATGGAGATATCATCTACTACACTTCTACCGTTGTATATAACTCCGCCTAATGCGACATTTCCCCTGTGGGCGTACCTCTTTATACCCTTACTGATATTGTTTGCAGCGTAGAGGGCCATGGGATCACAGGTTGTTACTATATACACCTCATCTGCTAAATGTCTCTGAAGGGGCATAGCAAAACCTCCACAGACAACATCTCCTAACACATCGTAGATTATCACATCTGGTTTCAGCGTCTCAAAAACATTTAATCTATCTAATACTTCTATGGCCTTAATTATCCCCCTCCCTGCACACCCTATCCCTGGTTCAGGGCCCCCACTTTCAACACAGTAGATACCTTGAAATCCTCTAAAAACCACATCCTCTAATTGAACATCTTCTCCCTTTTTTCTAAGAACATCTAAGACAGTAGGTATTTTCTTTCCCATTATATTCCTTGTGGAGTCTCCCTTTGGATCACATCCAATCACCATAACCTTTCTACCTGACTCTGCCAGTGCAGCGGCTACATTGGACACCGTTGTAGATTTCCCAATACCACCCTTTCCATACACACATATTCTCTTCATATTTTCCACCTTAGATAAAAACCAATAATTCCAAATATTTAGATATATGGATTATTATGTATAAAAATAAAAACAATGGTGCCGTGGGGGTGATTTGAACACCCGACAACTGGATCTTCAGTCCAGCGTTCTCCCAGGCTGAACTACCACGGCTTTCCACGGCTCTACCAC
>DQVU01000213.1 GCA_015661585.1 Methanothermococcus okinawensis
ATAACACCAGTAATAAACAAGGGGGATATTGTAGCAATCGTATTAAATACAACAACTTTGAAGATGGGTCCAAGATCAACTATATCTGGAGAAATACAGCCAGAATTTGGTGCTCCAGGAATAATATCCTTTGCAACACCAGCAACTTATTTGAAAACTACTCCGGTAATTAGGCTCCAATAAATAATATCTTTTTAGTATTTTCCTACTCTCTTTACAAAAATTTTTAAGGGGGAGTCTTATGATGGGATTCATCAAAAGTAAAAAAGGGGCAATAGGTATTGGTACTTTGATCATTTTCATCGCCTTAGTACTAGTTGCGGCAGTTGCAGCGGCCGTAATAATAAATACAGCAGGGCACTTGCAACAAAAGGCGTCTGTGGTTGGTAGGGAAAGTACAAAACAGGTTGCAAGTGGAATCCAGGTTATTAGAGTTGTTGGTTATGCAGATGGTGATTATATTAAGAAACTGGCAATAATTATTGGACCTAACATTGGAGATAGTATTGACCTTAATTCCACTATAGTCGTACTCTCTAATAAAGATAAAAAGATGGCGTTAGTATATTCAGGTAAGATAGTACATGTTGAAGATAATGGAACAAATAATATATTTGGAGAAGATGCCTGGACAACAGAAAGTAAGTTTGGGGTAATTGTACTTCAAGATGAAGACGGCTCTACAAACAGTACCGACCACCCAACTATCAACTACGGAGATAAAGTAGTTCTTACTGTAAATGTAGGAGAATTACTAAGTCCTGGAATTCCACCACGAGAACGAATATCTGGAGAAGTTATCCCGGAATATGGTGCTTCAGGAATAATTGAATTCATAACACCGTCTACATACACTAGAAAGGTGGTATATCTCCAGTAAAATGGTGAAACTATGCCTAGTATAGCAGAAATCATTGAAGAGATAAAAAAAAATAGCATTTGGTAAAAAGAAGGAAGAGGAAAAAGAAGGATTAGATGAAGAATTTATAATTGAAGAGGAAGTGGTGGAAACTGGAGGTGATGAATTAGCAGCGGCTAATGAAGAACTTCTTGCTAAAATCGAGGAATTGGAATCTAAACTCCCAAAAATAGAGATGATGATTACCAACCTTAGAAAAGAAAATGAGACTTTACGGGAAAGTATAGATAGAATCAATGAAAATTTTCAAGATATAATGGCACTTTACGAGGTAGTCTCTAATCAGATAAATCCATTTATTGGAATTTCAAAAATTACCGCTGCAAGTATGGAAAAATTAGAAAAATTAGAACATGAGACGAAAATCCTTAGAAAAAAAATTGATGAATTACAGAAGGATATAATAATCTTAGCAGAGATTTATCTAAAACAACATGATATAGATATAAACGATATTATAGAAGATGTGCTTGCTGAGGAGGAGATCTCCAAAGTAATGCCAGAGGAGGAGGATATCCATGATTAGCGAAACAGAAGTACTTTCACCCACATCCTCCTTAGAGGAAGAGTACTTAACTGATGACGAATTAGAAGAGTATTTAGAAAATTTGAAAACTAAGATCCCATCATTTATTGTTGAACTTTTAAAAAATAATTTAAGAAATAGAAGATTGACTAAAAGTCAGTTAGATAGAATAGTTGCTAGAATAACGGATTTATACCTAGGTAAAAGACCTGACGACAAAAAAACTCAAGAATTAATGGAGAAAATTAATGAATTAAGTAAAAAATTAGATGCATTAATGAAAGTTGCTGCAATTTCTTCCGCGACAAAAATCTCAGAGGATATAAAAAAGGAGATATCTAAGTTAGAAGAAGAAAGAGAAAAAATTAAAGAAGAAGTTAAAAAAGAGGAGGAGAAAGTTAAAGAAGAAGAGATAGAAAGTGAAGAAATAGTGCCACAAGAGATAGAAGAAGAAACAGAAAAAGAAAAGATTATCGAGGAGGAGAGTACTCCCGAATCTTTAGAGAAACCTTTAGAAAAACAAATTCCTGAAATAACTCCTATCTCTAAGAAGAAGGAGGGAGGTATTGACATGACATCTGAAATACAGAAAATAAGTGGTAGGAAGTATAGATTAGAAGATATACCCGAAGATACACTGTCTACAATGTTGGTTTTTAAATGGTTAGAATTTCTAATAAGTAGAGTTGGTCTAAACAACTTAATCGATATCTTAGACTACTATTACAACTTAGGATGGATATCAGAAAAGGTGGTAAATAAATTAATAAAAATATCAAAAAATATGAAATACCTAAGTGAGGAACTTAGAAAGCCCGTAGATAAGATGATACCAGAGGATCATATTGTTTCTCTCCTCTATATAGAAAAGTTGGCAGGTAGACCAATTCCTATAGATGAATTGGAGAACATAGATAGGGAAGTTAAAAGAATAAGAAAATGGGCTGAAGAATTACAACTTATTTAAAAAAATTAAAGGAGGGATCTGCTATGGATACTACATCACTCTCATCCATATTACTTGAAACCCATAGACCAGCTAAGTTGGAGAAGGTACCTGATGATCCTATATCTATAATCTTTGCCTTCAAATGGATAGAGTATCTCTCTGAGAGGGTAGGATATTCAAATATTCCAGATGTGTTGGAGTTCTACTACAACTTAGGGTGGCTCTCTGATAGAGCAGTATTGGATCTATTAAAACTCTTAAAGGGAATTAGACCTGGAATAGAGGAAGAGGAAGAATTACCTCCAAGATTGACTATTACTGACCATCTAGTCTCACTACTCTTCATAGAGAGACTAAACGGTAAAAAAATATCTAGCGATATATTAGACAGAATAGAATGGGAAATAAGAAGAATTAAAAAGGGGGTTGAAGAGTACTATGGGATTTAGTTCTACTGTAGGTATAATTGTAATTCTATCAACCTTGCTGGTTTGTACTATTTATCTATACTCCTCATTGGACCTGAATTTGGGGAAAATATCTAAAGCCTATTCAGACCATATTGAACTAGAAAACAAAAAGTTACGGGAAAAATTGGTTATAATTTCGGTAGCAAATTCATCTGACAACATAAATATAACTATTAAGAACGACGGTCCCATAGTCCATGAGCCTTCAAAATGGACAGTACTATACAACGGAGTTCCAATAAACTTCAGTGTACATCCCAATGTAAAATACGTCTTTCCCTTAAACAGTGTAAATATTAG
>DQVU01000239.1 GCA_015661585.1 Methanothermococcus okinawensis
CTCTCTTTATACTTCTTTGCCAGTTTAAAGAACCACTCCCTATTCTCCTGGAAGAAGTCCTCTGTAAATCTGAATATCACCGAGTAGGATAGATCTAGATCCTCTCCAGTTTTCAGACACATCCAGAGTTGATTCTCAAACTCCTCCATAGCCTGCTCCATATCTAGGCATACCGTATGCATATCAGGCATTGTGAATGCCCTAAGTCTCTTTAAACCTACAAGTTCTCCTCTCTGCTCATATCTAAAACTGTAGGTTGAGAGTTCGTACAACTTGAGAGGTAGATATCTTGGAAGGATATACATGTCCCTCTTCATCATGAACTGTCCAAAACACGCTGCAAATCTAAGCATCAACTCCCTATCCCCCTGGGTAAATCTGTACTGTCTCTCTCCGAACTTATCTGCATGCTCCCTTATTGCCCTGTTCTCCAAGTTGTACATAACTGGTGTCTCTACAGGCATCCCTCCATAATTTACAACCATGTTATATACGTAATCTTCTAAGAGATCCCTGATAAGTTTCCCCTTTGGATACCATCTGAAGTGGCCAGGATCTGAGGAGGGTTCGTAATCGCAGATCTCCTTCTCCCTTATATATTTTACATGAGGTGGTTCTTCCCTCTTCTCCCCTTTAACCTTTATACCAAGTTCCTTACATGCCAGAGCCTTTAAATCCTCATCTTTTATAACCTCGTCTATGTTATCTTCCCTTAACTCTACAAGTTTCTCCCCCTCAACATCTAGGAGGTAGATCTTTGATTCACTTTTTTCCTTCTCTTTTTCTTCTTCTTTTATATCACAGGTGATCCTCCTGGACAACTCACTCAGCGGATGTCCCTTACAACTGATCTTAAATGACTTATACCATCCAAAGGGTGCCCTAAGTACGTTATAACCTATCTCCTTTAACCTCCTCTCCATCTCTACAAGTATCTCCCTTGCAACCCTTGGAGGAGCTAGATCACTTGATAGATGTGCATAGGGATATACTACTATGTTATTAACTTTAAGATTTTTGGCAACCTTTATTATCTCATCTAGGGCATTTTTTACAACTATCTCCTGATTTTTTTCGTCTTCTTTTTCAACTGCGGTAAATACTGTCAAACATTCCTCCATTTTTCCCTCTAACCTATCAGTATCCTCAGCAATTTTTGTCTTCTCTGTAGCTTTAAATTCTAGATAGTCAGAGTGTATTAGTAGTAATTTCACATTATCCCTCTGTCTTTGTAGATGTTAAACAGTTATAGATGTTTAACAGTTTTATATTTTTATAACAAGATTATATCAGTTGTTCCTTAGAATAATAAAAAAGTGATAGTGATCAATACAACTTAGATTATTTTAGATTATTTTATATATCTACTCAAAGTGTTTAAGAATTTTTAGAGATTTTTCTTTTATAATAATAATTATTTTTATAATTATTAAAAAAATTTTAAAAAAGATGTTTAACTAACAACTTAAATCTACCCCTCAAACTCCCCTCTTTTCCATCTATCTATTATCTCCTTGACGATATCGTAGGAACTGTGGAAGGGACATTTTACATACTCCTTACACCTTACAACATTCACATTTAAATTGTATCTTTTTAACTCTTCCTTTAGTTGATCTGTATCAAAAGTCCTTTGATCAGGACCCAAGACTATAACATCTGGTCTAATATTTAATATTGGCTCCAACTTATTATTTAAACTTCCAAGTATAGCCTTATCTACAGGTTTAAGTGTCTCTACCATAAATCTACGTTGTTCTTCTGGTATAATAGGTTTTCTACCTTTAATTTTTTTAACAGTCTCATCTCTTGCCACTATGACGATGAGTTTATCTCCCAAACTTTTGGCATATTTAAGAGTGTTGTAATGTCCTGGATGTAGAATATCAAAGGTACCTGCAGTTACTACTATCTTTTCTCTTTTCATAATACCCACATAGAAGTTATATGGTATAAAAATAGGTAAAAATCTAAGGTATTGATACAATAAATTTTTTATTAGGATAAAAATTTTATTATATCTTAAAGTATGTCTAACATCATCTAACTTCAATATTTACCAATAGTTAAAATTATATTTAAAATGATTGCCAACATAAACATTATTAAACCCATAACCTTACGAGAATCTCTATAAAAAATAAACTATATTAATTATTATGACCAGATTGTCAAAACAGCAATTATCCTTAACCCTGCCAACCCTGGGGTTCTGTCATGAGATATAAGATACCACAGTTGTAGTTGGAAGGTAATAATATCAATCCTGTTAGGGAGAGTTCCTTCTCCAATGTTCAGGAGTAGAGGAAAGATCTCTATCTGTTTTTCTTTTTTTTAACAACTTCTTCATTATTTTTATCTAATTATTTTTATAATAATTTTATCATTTTTTAAACTATCACCTTTGATAGGAACTAGGTTAGTTTAAATAATGGTTATGTGCATGACTATACAATTACTTTTAATTATTCCCTTGATAGAAACCAGGGCTTATATTATTGATCTATTTAACTTATAGGGTGATACTGTGAGGGTTGTTGGGGTGATAGGTCCTAAGAACTCTGGTAAAACTACTTTGATATGTGATGTATTAAAAGTCCTAAGGGAGAGAGGAGTTGAAGTTGCCACAGTAAAACACAGTGGTCATCCTGTAGAGATAGATAGAGAGGGGACAGATACCCATAGATTTAAAGAGTACTCCAATGTATCAGTTTTTTCAGATGTTAGGGGTAAAACTACATTTTTCTATAGAAGTATGGGATTGGAAGAGATACTTTCTAAATTGGATAGTGATTTAGTGATAGTAGAAGGATTTAAAGAAAAGTTAAGGGAGTTAAATATACCAAAAATAGTGACAGTTAGGGATAGTGAAGGAAGAGAATTTATAGATTCTCATACTATAATGGTAGTTGAGAATATGGAGTACAAAGTGGAAGATGTTGTCAGGGAGATTCTAAATAAGAGTGTTATTCCCACATACAACCTCAACTGTGGGCACTGTGGTTACAACTGTAGGGAATTTGTTGAGAGATTAATTAGGGGAGAGTTAAATTGGAAGGATTGTGTGTTATCTACAGATGTGGAACTTGTAGTAAATGGAAAGACTGTACCTTTAAATCCCTTTGTTTCAAAGATTATCAAAAATACTCTTGGTGGGTTGGTGTCCTCTCTGAAGGGTGTAGAGAATCCAAGAGACATCTCTATAAGGATAAAGAGATAAACCATGTAATGATAATAAAAAATTACAAAGTCAATTTATAATTGAAAAGATTATTGTATATTATAATTCTTATATCATATCATATTATAATTGTTATCTTAGACGTTTCATTGTTGTTTTATAATCCTGAACAAAATTAATTAAACTAAACAACAACCATCGAAAACTGTAAATAAATAATAATAAAAAGAATAATCAAAAAATAAAAATATTAAACTGTTAATCTAATAAAGAATATAAGATAAAAAAGTAAAATAAACTCTTATCCTCTAGACTACACCGAGCACTGAAAAACAGGGGATTTCTGTTAATCCTTC
>DQVU01000056.1 GCA_015661585.1 Methanothermococcus okinawensis
GTTTTCAACTCCCTCGTAACTTAGGTACTTCATTACCTTTTCTCTAACCTCATCATCTACAGTGGTGGCCTCTAAGAGATCAGGATGTATCTCATTTACCGTAGGTAGAGGTAAAAATGGAATGTTATACTCTTGAGTAACTTTCTTCAACTCATCGAAACCCTTAAAGGCATCTTTTCCTCCCATAAGTTTTGTAAATACTACGTTGGATTTTTTAACAAACTCTAAGAACTCCTTAAACTCCTCTTCAGTGTAATTACTGTTTAATATCCTAAATTCTAAGTAATCTTTAACCTTTTCATAAGCCTCTTCAAAAACCAAGTCGTCACTATCCACCGTGGATACAAAGGCTATCCTTATCATAGATATCCCATATTGTCCTTTTTAATAAATAATAACTACCAGTTCCTATCAAAGTGATTATTAAATCTATCATTATGTTAGGGAGAATCTATCAGTTCCTCCAGTGCCCAGGAGCATCCAAGAGGGTATTTATTTGTTATGCACTTTCAAAAGATTTGCTTATTTTATAATTATTTTTATCAGGATTTTTGATGGGAATTAGGTTTTAGTTAATACTAATATAGAGAGTAGGATATAATTTTGTTATTATTTATATTTATAATTATTACTTCTAACAAGATTAATTATATTATCATAATTCCCATCAAACCCATTATATGATAAAGAATAAGGAAGGGCTGAGTACTCTAGATAACCCTACTTCCCATCAAAGTAGTAGTTAAAATAATAAAAATGTAATAATTAATAAGAAAAATAAGGAAATGGTTTTAAAAATAAAAATTTTCTGATCAACTATGAATAGGTAAATATTGAGGTTGGTGATGTTAAACACACTCTTATAAAAGAAGTAAATACATAGAAGATAGAGATCCTATTTTATATTACCATCGTCGGAAAACCCCAAATTACTGAGAGAAAAGATGATTTATCTATCATGAACTTTCACTGGTTAAGATATTAGAGTAAATAGATATTTGATGGTTTTTTAATGGGAAATTGTTTAAGGTGAAAACCTTGAAGTTGGTAATAGGTAGTAGGGGAAGTAAACTGGCTCTAGCCCAAACTTACTACATAAAGAATCTCCTGGAGAAAATAGATGAAGACTTAGAGGTTGAAATAAAGGTGGTGAAAACGAGAGGGGATGTAGATCAGAGGGCTTCTATCTCTCAGTTGGGATTGGGAGTATTTACCAAGGAGTTGGATATTAAGATGTTGGAACATGAGATAGATATTGCAGTTCACAGTCTAAAGGATGTACCTACGGTATGGAACGAGGATCTCACTATAGCTGCAACTCCACAACGGGAAAGTTACTACGATGTAATAGTGTACAACAGGAACGTGGATATAGAGGGTAGTGTTGTAGTGGGTACCTCCAGTGTTAGGAGAAGGGCCTTCCTCTCTCTGAAGTACCCAAAGATGAAGGTAGTCCCTTTAAGAGGAAATATAGACACTAGATTGAAAAAATTGATGGAGGGAAAATATCAAGGGATAGTTGTGGCTGAAGCAGGTTTAAGGAGACTTAAAATAGATCTAGATTCCTTAAACCTGAATTACAGGAAGTTGGATATCCCCCCTGCACCAGCTCAGGGTGTTATAGGGGTGGCTGCCAGGAAGGGAGATAGAGAGATCATAAAACTACTTAAAAAGATAAACGATAGTAGAACCTACTTAGAATCTACTGCAGAGAGATGGGCACTGAGGACTTATGGAGGAGGTTGTCAAGCTCCCTTTGGAGCTCTTGCAAGGTATTACAATGAGAGTAGAGAACTCCATCTTATCTGTAGTGTTGTAGATCTGGAAAAAAGGAGGATTCTATCAGAGGAGGGTAAGATCAGTTGTGATATAGAAGATATAAAAGGTGCCAAGAGGTTGGCAAAATATGTGAGTAATAGGTTGAAGGAGTGTATAGAAAGTTAGATTTTACTCCTTTGAAAGTACTATTTCGATAGTTGAAACATTGACTGTCCTACCATCCTCATTTTTTACCTTATCAGTACCTAATCTAACCTCCTCCACTTTAACATTAGGTAGGAATCTGTTTCTTACCATCTCCTCTACATCTACAGCCTTACTTATCGCCTTACCTCTCGCTTTTATCACTACCTTATCTACATTCTCCACGTTGAATTGAGTGAGTACTGCAAGGACGTAGTTCATAATGCTCTTTTTACCTACAAATACTGTCCCCATCATAGTAATCCCTCATGTTCTTTTAAAGATGGAAATAGTAATACTGTAATAATATTTATAGGTTGTTATTTAACAATTATTAAAAAATCAATATCCTATCAATATGGAAAGTAAAATAGGTGTTTTATATATAGTATAGGCATGTAAGAACCAAGAATTATAGGGTATATAATATGTGTGCAAGAATTTCAAACAAGGTATATATTTATCTTTCTTTTTCTTCTGGATTTATAAACCATTTTGAATTAGATAACATTTATAAATGTTAAAGATATATAGGCCTTACTTCATCAAAGAAATACTTAATGAACAATACAGATAAAAAGTAAAATCTGTCTTTATTCCCTGGTTTTACCCTAAGTATTAAGAAAAGTAGAGTTGGATTTCTATTATTCCCTATTCTTTTTATAGTCAAGAACATAACGTTTTAAACTATAATAAA
>DQVU01000096.1 GCA_015661585.1 Methanothermococcus okinawensis
GAAAATGGAGAGAGATACGCCATTGCAGAGTATAAGGGAGTGAGACAGAAGGCTAAATTAACACTCCTCGAGGATGTAAAGGTTGGAGATTACATTCTGATACATACGGGGTATGCCTTAGAGGTGTTAAGTGAGGAGGATGCAAAGTTAAGTTTAGAGGCATGGGAGGAGTTATTTGAGGCTCTAAGTGAGATGGAGAAAAAAGAAGATAAGAAATAATAATTATAGTTTATGAACAAAACTTTTTAAATTAACAACAACCATGGAGGACTTCGATAAAAAATAATAAGAATTATTATAATCAAAAAAATAAAAATCTCAAATTGTTAAAATACTTAAAAAGAGCCACTACAGGTAAAAAGTAAAAATCTCGTTGTTATCCTCTACCTTACATTGAGTACTAGGGGGATTGCTAATTCTACTTTTTAGAGTGTTTTTTATTATTTTTTGATTATAAGTTTAAAAAGTTTAAAATTGTTATGTAAATTAAAAAAATAAAGTAAAAACTCCTTAAGAATAGGTTTAATAGAAACATGCCCCGCTTCTATAATGCCCAGGATAGTCTCAGGGATACGGCGAGAGATTATTTTTATCTTTATTGTACTATTACAATTATTATTGTTTTTTATATTGTGATTCTCGATAGTTGTATATTATAGTTTTTTAATTTTATTGTATTAGGTGTTTATGCACTTGACTATAATTTTATATATCACAATTTTCACTATTTTCCAACTATCTATTTATCTATTATTATAAATATAACAATATTTAAAAATGGTGAAAATTATGGAGGTACAGAAAATAGATAGAAACACCTACAGGGATTTTATGAGATGTATAATTAAAAATTTGCTGGATAAAAAGGAGATATTAAAAAATCTACCTCCTAAGAAAAAGAAACAGAAGATAGAGGATATTAAAAGGGAGTGTATAAGGAAGTTCCAACTGGATATAGGTTTTCCACCAAATTCAGAAATTATAAGGTATGCAACAGAAGAAGAGAGAAGAGAGTTAATACCTATCCTGAGGAAGAAACCTGTTAGAACCATCTCAGGTGTGGCAGTTGTGGCTGTTATGACGTCTCCAGAGAAATGTCCTCATGGAAAGTGTATCTTCTGTCCAGGAGGTATAAACAGTGTATTTGGAGATGTACCTCAGAGTTATACAGGTAGGGAGCCTGCTACAATGAGGGGCCTCATGTACAACTTCGATCCCTACATCCAAACTAAGGAGAGGATAAGACAACTGGAGAAGATAGGACATCCTACAGATAAGATCGAACTTATTATTATGGGAGGGACGTTTCCTGCAAGGGATATAGAGTATCAGGATAACTTTATAAAGGGATGCTTAGACGCCCTCAACGAGAGACCCTCTAGTACCCTTGAGGAGGCACAGAGGATAAATGAAACTGCTAAACATAGGTGTGTAGCCCTTACAGTGGAGACTAGGCCTGACTACTGTGGTGAGAGGGAGATAAACCAGATGCTCAAGTTAGGTACTACCAGGGTGGAGTTGGGAGTTCAAACTATATACAACCATATCTTGGAGTACGTTGAGAGGGGACATACCGTTGAGGATATTATAAGGGCAACTCAACTTTTAAAGGACAGTGGTTTAAAGGTTTCCTACCATATTATGCCAGGTCTCCCAGGTTCTTCCGTAGAGATAGATAAGAAGGTATTTAAGGAGATATTCGAGAATCCTGATTTTAGGCCTGATCTTGTGAAGATCTACCCATGTCTCGTAATAGAGGGAACTAAACTCTATAAACTGTGGAAGGAGGGGAAGTTCAAACCTATCAGGGAGAAGGAGGCTGTAGATATCATAGTGTATGCAAAATCCATAATGCCAAAGTGGGTTAGGACGTCTAGGATACAGAGGGATATCCCGGCAACTGTTATTGTAGATGGGGTTAAGAAGAGTAATTTAGGAGAGTTAGTGTATAAAACCTTGGAAAGATCAGGTATAAAATGTAAGTGTATCAGGTGTAGGGAGGTTGGACATGTGATATACAAGAAGGGTATATACCCAGATCCCGAGAATATA
>DQVU01000029.1 GCA_015661585.1 Methanothermococcus okinawensis
AACGGCGCCGAGGGGGAATCGAACCCCGAGTTCATAAGAACTGACGGATCTGAAGTCCGCCCCGTGCCACCAGGCACGGCACTCGGCGCCACTGTGTAGATATCATGATATATAACTTTAGTATAATGTATTACGTTATATATATTTTTTCTTTTTAGATATTTTAACCGCCATTATAAAAATAATTATAGTCATAAACAAAAGTATTTAATACTAATAATATTCATCGAAATCTTGAAAAATAAAATATATAATAAGGGATCTTAAACTTTTAATGTCTAAATAAAGAATATAACAGGTGGGGAAATAAAATAACCTCTTATCTCCTCGAGTACCTAAGTACTGGAGAAACAGGGTGGAGTTTCTATTAATCCTTCTTCTTATAAGTTTTTTCTCTTTTCTTTTCTCTGTTATCTCTTTATCTTCTTAAAAAGTTATATGCTTGGCTATATAAAAAATTATCAGTGATAATATCTGATACTTATTAACTTCTATATTAAAGTTGAGGGAAATATTCACCTTACAGTTTTAATTCAGTGATAGTATGGGATTGATAACTATAGCTGTAAATAGAAATGGAATTCTCAAAAAATACGCTGTTCCAGATGGTATAACGGTATTAGAGGCCCTAGAATATATCAACAGTAACTACAAGGAGAGTATCCTATACAGATCCTCCTGTAGATCCGGACAGTGTGGAAGTTGCGCAATGACTATAAACGGTGAGCCAAGATTAGCCTGTAAAACCAAGGTAGAAGACGGGATGGTAATATATCCCTTAGAGGGATTCAACGTAGTGAAGGATCTGATAGTTGATAGATCTTCTTACTACAAGAAGATGCAGGATCTGAGAAATTACCTACAATGTCATGAGGATATGGATATACCTAAGATCACCTCTAAAGATATAAAAGAGTTTAAAGGTGTGAGAAACTGTATAGACTGTCTCTGCTGTCTTTCCAAGTGTCCTGCTAAGAAGTTTTCCCAGTATCCAGGACCTACATTTATGAGACAACTGGCCAGGTTTGCATTCGATCCAAGAGATAAAGGTGAGAGGGAGAAGGAGGCCTACTTTGAGAACCTCCACAACTGTACCACCTGTGCCAAGTGTGTCGAGGTATGTCCTAAGGAGATAGATATCGTCCATAGGGCTATAGAGAGATTGAGAGAACTAGCCTTTAAAAAGGGATACTACCTAAGGAACCATTTAACAGTTAGGGAGAATATATTGAAGGGCAACAGATCTGTAAAGAAAGAGAAGAGATCTTTCTTAGAGGAGATAGAGGAGGAGTATATAGTAGATAAGGAGAAGATGAGGCTGGCATTCTTCACAGGATGTTTAGTTGACTACAGATTACAGCATGTAGGTAGGAGTGCTATAAAGGTACTGAATGCCCATGGCATATCTCTTGTAATACCTAAGGAACAGGTGTGTTGTGGATCTCCTCTTTTCAGGACTGGACAGAAGGATCTTGCAGAAAAGTTGAAGAAGAAAAATCTTAAGGTGTTCAACAGTTTAGATGTGGATGGAGTGGTTACTGTATGTGCAGGATGTGGTAGCACTCTAAAGAGGGATTATAAAGAGAGGGAATTCCAGGTAATGGATATAACCGAGGTGTTAGATAAGGTACCTATGGAGTATAAACCTTTGGATGTTAAAGTGACTTATCACGATCCATGTCATCTGAGAAGGGGACAAGGGATATACTTAGAACCTAGGAGGATATTAAAGAGGATACCTAAATTGAAGTTCGTAGAAATGGAAATACCTGATCAATGTTGTGGTGCTGGAGGGGGTGTTAGAAGTGGAAAACCAGAGGTGTCATACGCTATAGGGAGAAGAAAGGTTAGGATGATATGTAAAACTGGAGCAGATTATGTCATTACAATATGTCCCTTCTGTGAATATCATATAAAAGATACCTTGGAGAAATTCAGGGGAGGAAAGAATTATTTAAAAGTTAAGGTGATGAATATAGTTTCCCTCTTAGATAGGGTTATATAATTTTTGCCTCAGTTCTTATAAGGATGGATATATTAACAACCTTTATTATACTTAGTTCTCATCAAGTAATTAAAAATATAGTCAAGAACATAACGTTTTAAACTATAATAAAAATAACAATTATAATAAAAAGTTAAAAAATAATATAATAATGACAAAAATAACAGAAAAAGAGGTAAAAAACTTATAAGAAGAAGGATTAATAGAAATCCTGTCCTACTCCTCCAGTACTCAATATAACCCAGGGAATAGGAGTTATATTTTACTTTTCACCTATCATATTCTTTATTTAAGTATTAACAGAGTTTAATATTTCTTATTTTTTATTTTTGGATCCCTTTCCTCATGTTGAGGAGGTAGGGGGAGAATATCTGTTTATACTTTATTATTTTTTTATCATTATTAATTTTTTGTAACTATAACCTTGATGGAAACTAGGATTATTATTTATTATTATTTTTATCGTTATTCTTCTCCTTCTCCCTGTTTTTACTCTTGTAGAAACCCTTCAACACAGGCATCTTAGGGAGATCCCTCATTAGATAGTGATAGGGTTCGTATCTTTCACTTATCACTACTATATGTGCAGGGGGATGGATCTTCCTTATTCTGTCAATTGCCTTTGGAGCACTTTCCTGTATTCTAACGAGGCAGGCTCTCTTACATGGTTTTTTAATTGTCCCCAGTATATGTTTTAAAATCTCATCAGCAGCCTCTGGGACTATAATCCTCGGTTTTCCAAGGATTGTAAGTTTCCCATGTCTGTGAATATCTGCAAGGGCGTTTTTGATCTTCTTGTAGTTATCTCCCCTTATCAGCAGTAAAACCATAATTTCACCTTTAAAAGTCTAAGGTTACTACCTCTACATCTAATACCTCTTTAAGGTGTTTTGAAAAATACCTCAACCCATAGACCTCAGTACCGTAGTGTCCTCCATCTATAATACAGAGATTGAGATCCTCCGCCAGTATCTTTGAGTGGTGTGTTAGATCACCTGATATATAAACCTCTGCTATCTTAGATACATATTCTATATTTCTCTGTGATAGTCCATAACCTGAGAGTACTGCCACTCTCAAGATATCCCTATCCTCCACAACTTTACTGTTTATAACTGTTGGATTTTTACATATATGCTTCTCTGTAATATCCAGTATCTCCTCTAAACTACCTTCGTAGACCCCTACCCTTCCCAGTCCGTTCTCGTATAGATATCTAATATCCTTTAAGTTGTAGAGTTTTGCTAAGGAGTCATTTAACCCTCCTTCACAGATGTCTAAATTGGTATGAGCAGAGTACAGTATAATATCCCTACTTGTCAATATTTTCAGTTTTTCGTAGATTATACCATCGAACGTTTTTATACCATCCTTTAAAAGTGGGTGATGAGTAAATAAAAAATCTACACCTTCCCTCCAGGCTCTTTTGATAACCTGTAATGATGGATCCAACGCCACCCCTATCTTCTCAACAGGTTTCTCTAAGTCCCCTCCTACCTGAAGGCCTGTATTATCCCCCTCTATTGCCAGATAGGGAGGGGCAAATTCCTCAATGATAGATATTACATTTTTTGCCAGTATCTTCTCCATTATTCCACCATTATTCCCTAAGGGTTTTTTAAGAGCCTAAATTGTAACAGTTTAACATCGAGAATCTATGAAAAGATGTTCAAACCTTCTTATTAAAACTCTTCATGAACTTTACTCTTTAACAACGTGATCATATCTTTTATAACTTCCTTATCTACTTTGTTACTGTAAACAGCCTCAATAAAGTCATGTAGCAGTCTCTTTGCAAAAACCTCTGAAAATTTAACTATAATCTTCTCTGGATCTTTTCCACATCTTATCTTTTTCAAGGCCTTTTCCAATTCTCTATTTCTTATATCCTCTATATAACTTCTGTAGTCCTTTATAAGATGTTCAAGGTTAAGTTTTTCAAGTTTTCTTTGGAGGATGGAAAACTCCTCCTCTATGATCCTCTCCACAGCAGGTATCTCCCTCTTTCTCCTCTCCAAGTTCTCCTTGGATACAAGCCTTAAATCGTCTATAGTGTAGAGCTTAACATTTGGAAGTTCCCTTACGTTATCATCTACATCCCTTGGATTTGCAATATCCACAATTATCTTCTCCCCTTTAACATCCTTGAGTATCTCTTTGTCCAATATCTTATGAGGAGATGCTGTCGCACATATAATTACATCACAGAAGTTTAGAGCTTCTTTCAGTTTATCAAAATGTACGGCCATTCCCCCCAGTTTCTTTGCAAGCCTTTCAGCCCTCTCATAGGTTCTATTTGCTACGAATATAGCCTTGATGTTTTTCTCGATGAGAACCTTACCTACGAGGGTTCCTATCTCTCCAGCACCTATAACTAATATATTTTTATTCTTCAGTTCCACGTTTTTCTCTAAGAGTTCTATGGCAGCACTTGCTATGGATACCCTTCCCTTATTAATCTTCGTTTCAGATCTCACCCTCTGGCCTGTATGAATACTCTTTAGGAATATGATATCTAAATATTTTGTAGTCTTTCCGTACTTTTTTGCAGTGTGATAACTCTTTTTGATCTGCCCAAGTATTTGATCTTCCCCAACTATCATTGATTCAAGCCCAGAGGCCAACCTCAGCAGGTGGATAATAGCATCCTTCCCCTTTATCAATTCAAAGTCTTTGAAGTCCATCTTTAAATTTTCCAAGTTTTCGAAGTTTGGGTCGAAATAAACCTCTACTCTATTACAGGTTTGTAGTAGTACACAGTGATTGTATTTTCTATAGAAGTCTTCTTCGTTAAATCTTAACGTCTCCAACTGGGGAACAGAATATTTTTTATAATCAGCCTTAAACAGTATCATTGTTACACCGTTGGATTTTACTATCAATAATATTGAGTATAAATATATTTTATTTTATACTCCCTAATTTCCATCAAAGTGATAAATTAAAAAATAATAACTATAATAAAAATTAAAAAAATCCAATAAAAAACAGTATAAAGGAGAGTAGAAATCCCATTATATCCCTATTGTAGTTGAGGTTAAACTGAGAATAATAGTTGCTTAATC
>DQVU01000039.1 GCA_015661585.1 Methanothermococcus okinawensis
AGGAGAAACTCTGTCAAACCACTACCGTAGAGTATATTATCTCCCAGTACTAAACATACACTGTCCTCACCTATGAAGTCCTCACCTATGATAAAAGCCTCGGCAAGTCCCCTCGGTTTCTCCTGTTCCCTATACTCTATATTAATACCTATATGACTACCGTCTCTTAGAAGTTTCTTAAACCTTGGCAGATCCTCGGGAGTAGATATCAAAAGAATATCTCTTATCTTGGCTAACATCAGTATAGAAAGGGAGTAGTATATCATAGGTTTGTTGTATATAGGTAGTAGATGTTTATTCCCTGCGTAGGTTATGGGGTATAGTCTTGTTCCAGAACCTCCTGCAAGAACGATGCCTTTCATTTTATCACCGATATAAATTATAATAATAAGGATTATATATAATTGTTACTAATAATTTCCAAAAATTTTCAAAAGTGAAACTATGAAGTCTATAATATTAGCAGGAGGGGTTGGGAGTAGATTATGGCCCCTAAGTAGAGAGCATTTCCCAAAGCAGTTTATAAAGTTCGACACCTTTGACAGGTCCCTCTTCCAGATGACATTTGAGAGATGTTTAAAACTCTGTAAGGATCCAGAGGATATCTACATAGTTACCAACGAATTGCACAAGTTTCATGTTATGGGACAGATCGAAGAACTTGGATATGAAGATTTCAGGGAAGAGAATATCCTAGTTGAGCCTGAGGGTAAAAACACCCTTCCTGCTATATACTACGGGGTAAAAAGTATAAGGGAGAAAGATAAAAGTGACTATATAGTTGGGGTATTTCCATCTGATCATCTGATAAAAAAAGAGGATGAAGGAAAATTTATAGACACTATAAAAAAAGGATTGGAGATAGCAGAGACTCACCTTATAACCTTCGGCGTAACTCCTACAAAGCCCCATACTGGATATGGTTATATAAAACCCTCGAAAGAAAAACTGGAGGATGTTGGATATCTTGTAGAGGAGTTTAAAGAGAAGCCAGATTTAGAGACTGCAAAAAAGTATATAGAGAGTGGATATTTCTGGAACAGTGGGATGTTTCTCTTCAATACGGATATATTTGAAGAGGAGTTAAAGAAACACTGTCCACAAGTCTATGAGGCATTTAGATTAGAAAATATTAGAGAGGTGTATTCCAAGGTTCCAGATATATCTATAGATTACGGTATTATGGAGAAGTCAGATAGAGTAGGAGTTATCCCTTTAAATATAAGGTGGAACGACTTGGGTAGTTTCGATGCCTTCTTCGATGAGTTTGAAGGAGATAAAAATGGAAACATCATACTCAGTGAGGGTATGGTATTCAACTCAAAAAACAACCTTGTGAAAACTGAAAGTGATAAGTTAGTCTCTCTGATAGACGTGGACAACCTTATAGTAATGGACACCAGAGATGCTCTGATGATATGTAAGAAAGAGAGTTCTCAGAAGATAAAGGAAGTATTCAAGAAATTAAAGGAGAAAAATGACGAGAGGGTACTATATCACAAAACAGTATATAGACCTTGGGGGTCCTATACGGTGTTAGAGGAGGGAATGTTCTATAAGATAAAGAAGATAAAGGTGCTTCCTGGGAAGAAGTTAAGTTATCAACTTCATCATCATAGAAGTGAGCACTGGATCGTAGTTAGGGGAATGGCGAAGGTTGTAGTGGAAGGTAAGGAGTACTATCTTAGAAATGGAGAAAGTACCTTTGTTAAAAGTGGGTTAAAACATAGGTTGGAGAATCCTGGTTTGATACCTTTAGAGATTATCGAGGTTCAGATAGGTGAATACCTAGGAGAGGATGATATTGTCAGAATAGAGGACGATTGGGGAAGAAAGTAGGTGAATAGATGATCAATAAGAGATCCTTGGAACGTATGTTAACCATTTTTTTGGGAGTATTACTTATACTCTCTATTTTTTTGACGATTTATCTGATCTATGCACCAAAGGTTGGAGCGAGATTTACGGAGTTCTATATACTAAACAGTGAGTATAAAGCATACGACTATCCAACAGAGATCTATATAAATAAATCCTACGTTGTTATAATTGGAGTTAGGAACTACGAGTACAGACCTATGAAATATAAGATATGGGTATTTCTCTCAAACAGAACCTACGACTATAACTATACCATAAACATAACTCCAGAGGATAGGTGGAACGGTACATTAAGTTACAATACTGCACTTACAAGAGAGATATTTTTGAAACATAACGAGACGGTATTTATCCCTTTGAACTTCACAGTGAATATTCCTGGAAAACATAGGATTGTATTTCTTTTGACAGTTAACAATAGTACCAAAGTGTATAGAAGTCTTCATCTATGGATAAATGTTTATGAACCTCCTGAAGATTTAATATAAAAAGATAATTCCATATCCAACACCCTTTATTTCAAGAATTACTTAGTACTGGAAAAGGAGAGTAAAATCTTTTATTATAAAATAATTTCTTACATAATAATATAATAAATAATTTTTAGCGTAGGTTAGCCTTTGAAAAAGTTCGTTATATATAGTAGTCCTGGTGGATAGGGTCCAACCCTACTCTCCTTTCAAATGTTTATCTGTTTTACTACCATATTTATACACAAAAAATGGATCTGATTATCAGAAATTTTATCAATAGTCTTCTATAAAACCCGTATGGACATAAATATATCATCATATCATCAACCTCTTTTGGAGGATATCTATGAATAAGAAGAATAACAATCACAGTGATCACATTAACATCAAAAACCTGTTGAGAGAAAAAATAAGGGTTATCTATCCAGATATTTTCAATATAAAGAGGATAACAGGTATTTTTTTAATAGTTTTCGGAACAATACTTCTAGTTAACGGATATTTAAAAGATATTGTACAATTTATAAACTTGGGAATAGGGTTAATAGTTGTTGGATGGATTATACTAATCTTTACCTATGATAGGTATGTAAAATACGATATAACTTCCAATATATTCAACGACTACATAGATCTAATTAAAAGGTTAATTAAAGGATTGGATATAAAAACAAGTGGTGTGGTTATACCCCCAAGGGAAAATTTAAAGGAAGGTTGTATTTATTTACCTCTTTATGAGAATTTTAAAGTAAATCTTAGTATATTGGATGCCAATACTCTTTTTGTAAATTCAGACAGTAAAGACGAGATGGGTCTTCTCTTCTCTCCCTTAGGTAAAGGGTTAAGGAAGTTGTTGAAAGAATATAGAGAAGAATACTCCCTGGAAAATAAAGATGTAAACAATCTTTTAGATGATTTAGAATATCTTTTAACACTTCTTCAGGTCGGTAGTGATGTTAAAATAGATATAAAGAAAGATACTGTAGTTTTATCCTACAGAATAGGGGATAACTCCCTATGTAAAAAACTTCAGAGAGATAATCTATGTAGAAAGTGTCCATGTCCTATATGTGGTGCCATAATATTAACTGTTGCAGAGTTTTTAAATAAGATATTAGAAATAGAGAGTATAAAAGAGGAGAACAGAAAAGTATTAATCAAATTAAGGGTTGTAAAAGATGTAATAGAGTAGAGTTGGTGAAATCTATGAAGTATAAATTAATATTTTTGTTAATATTGACCTCTTCTGTAGTGTTTCTTTCTACCCTAACTAATGACGTTAAACTATTTTTAATTCTACTTCTTATTACCTTCTTACTGTTGTACTCCCTCTTAGGTCCATATTACAATAAAAAGATCCAGAACAACTTGGATATAATTCTATACTTGGGTATTGGTATATTTACTGTGATAGTATTTCAAAAGGTTTTAGAGATACTCAGTCGTTAATACTTCTAATTTTATAGATTAGTAAATAGAGTCCTACAAGACCTAAGAGGACGGAAATCTGGGATCTTGGATAAGAAAGAACATCTGGAAAACTCATATAGAAAAGATACAATGTAAATAATGGAATTGAAACACCTGCAAAAATTTTTATTAGGTTATTTATTTTAGGTACATCACTTTTGAAGTTCAGATAAACCCCGTAAATCAGAAGTAATACATAGGTTAAGGTTAAAGGGACATCCTTATCTATGGAAAGTATATCAAGCAGAGGATATAATAATAAAGGAATTGAAAATATTCCAAGTAGTTTAACATCGAAGTTGAAGTCTTTTTTTAACAGTGCATCTAAGTAGAGAATAGCAGGAAAGAGAAGATATATAGTTGCATATATCATTTTTAGTGAGAACATATTTTCAACTGTTAATAAGTTGGACAGCCAGAGGAGAGTTATTAAATATACTGTAAATCCCCAAAACTTTTTAATATAAACCATTATAAATGATATTAATAAACCTATAAGTATGTAATCTTTATATGGAACGTTGACAAATAGTATGCCCTCCAAGAGTAATAGTAGCCTGTACATAATTAACAACCATATTAAATTATATGTCATAAAATAATAAAAATTTTATAATATATACTACTTTATTTTAATTTCTTTAGTTTATCCATTACTCCTTTAATTCCATCTTTATAGGATATATCTACCACAGCAACTCCTCTTCTTTTCAGATCCTTTATAATTTTCTTTCTATTTTCGTAGTGTTTGTAAAGTTTTACCAATAGTTCCTCCTCTAATAGATCCCTTTCATCTAAGTTAAAAGAAGGTGTATAGAGTGCATAGATTACTATTTTAAATCCCTTTCTGATTAGAATATTTACACTTTTAAAAAGAGGCACTATATTTGATTCTAAATCTGTAATTATTATTACAGTTCCAGTTTTCATCTTCGTCAGAAGTTTTGTACATTGGATAATACCAAAACTCCCTCTACCTCTTTTTGAGAGATAAGAATGTATTATACAGTTATCCTCTCTACTGTAATTTTTTTCGTAGATACCTCTAACGTTTGGAATATACTTTTCCAGTGGAACTAGTTTAATATCCTGTAGGTATTCTAAAATCTTCTCTTGAAGTATCTTTCTTTTAAAATATCCTTCAACTTTTTTAACTGGATGTACCTTTAAGATTCTATAATCATCGTAGATAATAATATTTAAATCCTCTTTACTACCTTCTACAATACTCAACAACAGTGATATAGCGTAGTCCAACTTATTCCTATTTTTCTTTGTAAATCTTCTCATACTACTTCCTACATCCAGCAGGAGATAGATACTTCTATCCTCTAGATGTGTAAGTTTTTTAACAATTAATCTACTTACTTTAAAAGATCTCTTCCAATCTATCCTCTTAGGATCGTCTCCTATTTCATAAAGTTTTAACTCACAGATCTCAGGATCAAGAGCACCTTTAGATAGAAGAGTCATCTGATTCTCTTTCTCTATATAATATTTTAAACCTTCAATAGAGGGTTCTACCTGTAGTTTAAAGAATTCACTGTAGTCTGTACTAAACAATTCCCTTAAGTCGTACAATTTACCCTCTATATTTAATATAAATTCTCCCTTTTTGAATGGTATTACATTTATCAGATACTCCAAAAGGTTTCCTTTTGTTGATACTATATAAGAGAGTACTCCATGAGGTGAGGAAAAATTGAGGGATGGTACCGTATTCTCCCCATGAACTTTAACTATTATCTTTGAGCATTGGCGCTCCTTTAAAGTAGTTCCCTCTAACTCAGTACGTATCTTTAAATTGGAGATACTCTCTATAAGGTAGAGATATAAAAAAATAGAGATACCGAGAAATGTTCCATAGAGATTGTTCAACAGATATCCACAGGCACAGCAAATTATCCCAAACCGTAGAAGTATATGGGAGTATCTTGTTGTATCCATAGAAATCCATCTCCTCTGAAAAATCAATCGTATCTAAAGTCTCCCTTTGGAACCTCTACTTTATCTAGTATGTCTCTTAGAACATCCTCTGCAGATTCTTCTACCTCATAATCTAATACAATCCTATGACTCAAAACTTTAAGTACGTTGTTTTTAACATCGTCAGGAATTACATATTTTCTACCTTCAAGGTAGGCACTACCCTTAGCTATTTTAAGTAGTTGTACTCCTGCCCTTGTACTTGCACCTAATACTATCCTTCTGTCTCTTCTAGTATGTACTATGATATCTCTTATATACTTTAATATAGGTCTAGAAGTATGAATATTATTCACTTCTTTAAAAATTTTCTGGAGGGTGTTTTTATCTACGATAGTATTTATATTCCCATCCTCACTATTACCAGTTTTTAAAATCAATACCTTTAGTTCGTCTTCCTCACTTAAATACTTAATATTAGATTTTATCATAAATCTATCCAATTGTGCTGTAGGTAGTGGATTTACACCTTCGAATTCAATAGGATTTTGGGTTGCAATAACCATAAAGGGTTTAGGTAGAAGATATGTTTTTCCACCAACTGATACACTGTTCTCTTCCATGGCTTCCAACAGTGCAGCCTGGGTCTTTGGAGACATCCTGTTTATTTCGTCTACTAATAGGATATTGGAAAATACAGGTCCTGGGATATATTTAAACTTTCCTAAGTTTATATCGTATATTTCACCACCTGTTATATCAGAGGGAATAAGATCTGGAGTACCCTGTATCCTTGAGAAACTCAATCCTATACACTGAGAGAATGTCTTGGCTAAAGTTGTTTTGGCGAGACCTGGAACTCCTTCTAGTAAAATATGCCCCTCACATATAAAAGATAGAAAAAGATCTCTGATTATCTCATTTAGTCCTATTATTTTTTTTCCGATTTCTTCTCTTAATTTTTCAAAAATCATAATAAACCCTTACATCAATATTTTGTTTACAATCTTATAGAGAGTAGATTTATCTAAGTGATACTTTTTACTAACATCCTCTAGAACCTTTTGGATAGATAACTCATTTTCATATTTAAAGGTATTTCCTAAAAGAGTGTCTACAAGTTTTCTCAACAAAAATCTAAGTAGTTTAAGTATCTCCCTAGATAGTACTGTAATTATCAAAACTACTGTAAATAGATAACTCAAAAATTCGTGGGAAATATTGTTACTTCTAATAACTATCGTAACGATGTTTTGGGGATTTACATCGGAGTGGTGATATTCATCAAAGTATATAGCATTTTTTTCTGAGTAGTTGAAATAACTTTTTAAAAACTCTCTATTATAACTGAATAATTCATTTTTAAATATTGTTGGATCAGATATTAATACTATTTTGCCTTTGCCGTGATTTTTTTCTATTATAATTGGATAGGATGACTCCTTTGCTGGCTCAGGATATTCGCCAACTCTACTCGATTTACTGGAGTACATTATAACAGTGCCTTTATCCTCGCCTAAAATTGCAGACGAATTTTCTAGTAGAATATATCCATTACTGTAGAGTCCAATAGGTTTTGTTATATCGTATAATGGATTTTTAGAAAATCTGTATGATATATTTAAATGTTTTAAAATATCGTTACCTCTCCTAAAGTTATCTGCAACAATTAATATATTCCCTGAAGACACGTAGTCTTTTAGATCTTCAACCTCATCCTTTGTAAATCCCACATCTGGAGATATAATAAACAGGACAGAGTTTTCCTTTAGATCTTCTCTACTATAGGGATATATTAAAGGTTTTGTATTATGATTTATACTGTACATCAACTTAAAGAATTTATAACATCCATTTTCCTCTCTATTAAATACACTGTAAGGTTGAGTAGTTTTAATAGTTGGTGTTATAACGGGCATCGTTATAAATCCTACTAGTAGGAGGGTTAGTAAAATAAAGTGTTCTGTTCTCATAAGAGACACCAAAAATATTTATAGTCATTTTTTAAGTTATATATATTAAATATGAGATTAATATATTAAACTAAAATAGTATTAGTAAATATTGAATAAATTATAAATTTTTAATTTATAATAATTATTTATACAAAAATTAATTAAGAAAGATCCGTTCTATTATTTCAGTTTAGAATTATTTCCAGATATAAATTTAAGATATTAGAGATAAATATAAAGATCTTAGAGATTATCCAATATATAAAAGA
>DQVU01000228.1 GCA_015661585.1 Methanothermococcus okinawensis
CCTAAACGTAGTGCCAATGAAACCGCTATCTGTTCCCCTCCACTTAGATTCTTTACAGGGAATTCATCTACTAAGATATCGTAATCCTCCTTTATTTGGATGTGGTGGTAAGGTAATTCAAACTCACTGAATATCTCGTTTGTGTATCTCTGGATAAGTGGTGTGTATCTCTTTCTAAGGTACTGTTGAAACCCATCCTTGGAGAATACATTTTCTCTGATATCTTCTAAATATCTTATATATCTTTCTAATTTCTCTTTTTCTTTTTCTTTCTCCTTTAAATCATCTAGCTCTTTGAGGAGATTCTCCAAATTCTCCCTGAGAGCCTCTAAGTGGGCGTTACATTCTCCTATCTTTTTCTCTATAGAGATCAAATTACTATGTATCTTCTCAACCTCTTCCTTTATCCTACGGTGATACTCCTTATCGTATTTTAGGGATTCTATCTCTCTTATATACCCTTCCCTCTTACTCCTGAAGGTTTTCAATATCTCTTCTATCTCCCTAATTCTCTTTTCCAATGTGTTTATCAGGTTGGAGACATGTACGTTATATTTTTTTGAGTAGTTCTCCAACACTGCAAGGGCATTTTTGTATCTCTCGTAGTCTCCCCTGTACCTTTCTATCTCTCTCTCCAGGGATGTCTTCTTTCTCTCTAAACTCTCATAGTAATCAACGTATTTTTTTATAGTTTCCATCTCATTAAGAATGTTATTTAACCTCTTCTCTTTCTCTCTCTTATCTACCATCCACCTCTTAATGTCGTTCCATCTATTTAACTCACTTTTAAGATCTTCCTTCTCCTCATTTATCCTCTCCTTACTGTAATCTCCTACAGCCTTTAAAAGTTCTTCCTTCCTCTTTAGTAGTTCCTCCCTATTTACTTTTTTTAGGTAGTCCTCAGAGGTTAGATATCTCTTGTATGTTTCCTCCAACCTCTCTTTCTTCTCTATTAACCTCTTCCTCTCCTCCTCCACATCTATATACTTCTCTATCTCATTATCTACACTCTGAAGTTCCTTACTGTACTTATCCAACTCCTGGAATTTATCCTGGAGGTTTTTCTCCTTCTCCTTCAATCTTCCGTATTTATTTTTCAAACTACTTATCTCTTCCAATAATCTATCCAACTTTTTTATCTCTTCTCTACACCCCTCCTGTTCCTTGTAAAGTTCCTTTAACTCATTTTCCATTCTTTTAAGATCCTCCCTATATTTACTTAGAAGACTCTCCTTCTTGAAATCGTCAATATCAGACTGACAGAGGGGACACTTATTACCTGCCTTAGTAAGTTTCTCTATAACCTCCTTTAACTCCTTTATCTTAGTTTTCCTCTCTGTTATCTCACTATTTAACATCTGGAATTTCTCGCTGTGCTCCTTTAACCTCTTCTTCAATTCCTCCTCCTTTTTTATTCTCTCCTCTATCTCCCCTAAAGGAGCCAACTCCTCCTCCAACTTCGAGATCTCTTTCTCCAACTTCTTTATTGTAATTTCTATATTTCTCCTCTTCACCTTTAACTTTTCAAGTTCCACAACTTTAGTCCCCAATTCCCCCAATTTTTCATCGATCTTCTTGTATTCCAAATACCCCTCTTTACACCTATCCAACTCTTCTCTATATCTATCTATCTCCTCTAACCTACTGTTCAAACCCTCCAACTCAGAGAGCTTTTCCCATATCTCCTCTAACTCTTTCAATCTCCCCTCTATAACCTCTATCCTCTTCTCTACATCTCTCACCTGGATGTCCTCAACCCCTTCCTCCACTATCTTCCTATTCATATCCTCTATATTCTTCTCCAACTCTCTCTTTACCCCAACAAGTGTGTTGTAGCGATGGTAGTATTCCCTGTATCTATCCATCTCAGAGGATATCCCCTTCAACTCCTCCTCGATCTCACAGTATCTCCTGTAGTTTCCCTCCGTATCTCTAAGTACCTCCATACGATCCCTGATACTCTCAAGATCTATCTTTAAATTCTTTTTTTCATTTTCAAGTGTTGCAATATTGTTCTCAATATCCCTAACCCTATCGTTCAACTCCCTGTAAATTTCCTCCTTTTTATCGCACTCCTCTAAGATCTTTTTCTTTTCCTGATATGTACCCTCTATCTTCCTGTACTCTTCCTTCAACCTCTTCAATTCCACCTCCCTATTACCTATCTCCTTTTTTACCCTCTCAATATCCTTTTCCACCCCCTCTCTCCTCAAAAGTTGTCCCTTTATATTCTCCAATTTATTTCTAAACCTACTTATAGCATCTCCCATCTCCTTCCAAACCTTTTCATACCTATCTATGCCTAGGATCTCTCCAACGATCTTCTTTCTCTCAGCAGGCGTGATATTTATAAGGTTGTCTACCTCACCCTGTTTTATATAGATAGCATTTAGAAATACATCATGATTTATACCTAAGATCTCCTTTATTTTCTTATTAACCTCTCTACTACCCTCCGCATAGAGTCTTCCATTTATATACAACTCGTTTATATTGTCTCCAGAAAATCTCTTACCCCTACTCCTAACCACCCTATAGATATTACCATCTAACTCAAATGTAAGTTCCACTTTAAACCTCCTTGTTCCTCTCCTTATCAACTCCTCTATCATATAATCTGAGGTTCCATAGAGTGCAAAACACATAGCCTCAAATATAGAGGATTTTCCACTTCCATTAGGTCCTATTATCGTTGTAATACCTTTGTTAAAAGATAACTGGGTATATTTATGACTTCTGAAATTCTCCAAGGTAATACTCTTTAATATCATATTATCCACCAGGATAACAATGTTTGCCTCTTTGTTATAATCATCAATAATTTTTATAATACATTATAATAATCTTATCAATAAAAAACTAAAGGAGTAACTATGATGGTCTCAATAATCGGTGGAACTGATGGACTGGGAAAGTGGTTTGCAAGATTCTTAAAGAGTAGAGGTTTTGATGTAGTTGTCACTGGAAGGGATGTAAATAAGGGAAAAAATGTAGAAAAAGAGTTAGGGGTAATATTTACGAGGGACAATATAGAGGCTGCAAAAAGAGGGGATATTGTAATAGTAGCAGTACCTATAAATGTCACAGAAAGTGTAATAAGGGAGGTAGCACCTCATGTTAGAGAAGGTTCTCTCCTCATGGACATTACATCTATAAAGGAGATACCTGCTAGAACTATGGAGGAGTACGTTAAGGAGGGGGTATGTGTTATACCTACCCATCCCATGTTCGGACCCTCTACTCCATCTCTGAAGAGACAGGTTGTAATACTTACACCCTCAGAAAAACACATGTCGAATCCCTGGTTTAAAAAGGTAAAGGACTTCTTGGAGAGGGAGGGGGCAAGGGTGGTGGTAATGTCTCCAAGGGAGCACGATAGGGTGATGGGGGTTATTCAGGGTTTAACTCATTACGCCTACATAGCCCTTGGGACAAC
>DQVU01000135.1 GCA_015661585.1 Methanothermococcus okinawensis
CTCTAAAACCTCAGGATCACTCTCGAGGAAGGATATAGCTAGCCATCTCTTTGGAACTCCTCTAAACTTCCCATCTATAGGTAGAGGATACCTCTCTAACTTTTCAACTATCTTATCTATTGTACCCTCCAACAGTTCAGAGTATCTAATTTCACAGGATATAGGCTTATAATTCAGTATAGCCTCCTTTAAGTCCTCTATACCTATCTTGTATCTACCAGAGGTTTTTACAACTGTTAGTCCTCCCAACCTTTCACTGAGTTTTTTACTATCTACTGAGATACCGTACTTCTCCGCCTCATCTATGAAGTTTAAACATATTATCGGTGATCTCCCAAGTTCTATCAACTGTAGTGTTAAGTAGAGGTTTCTACTTAGGTTGTTTGTATCTATTATATCTACAATAATGGCATCCTTATTTTCAATTATGAAATCCCTTGCTATCTTCTGATCTAAGGAGTCTGCTTTTAGGGAGTAGGTTCCGGGTAGATCGACTATATTAAATTTCTTTCCTTTATAAACCATTGAACCCTCTTTCTTCTCTACAGTTACACCTGGCCAGTTACCTACACGTTGAGTCATTCCAGTTAATTCGTTGAATATCGTTGTCTTTCCAACGTTAGGTTGACCTGCTAAGGCAACTGTTTTTACATCACTCATTATACCACCTTAGGAACATTAGTTTAATCTATGTTAAATTTATTAACTTAAGTTAAATCAAGTGTTATAAAAATATAATATTATCAAATTACTCAGAGAGAAAGGCGCGGAGGAAGGGATTTGAACCCTTGCGGGGCAGAGCCCCACCGGATTTCAAGTCCGGCGCCTTAGTCCAGGCTCGACCACCTCCGCCCCAAGATCCTAAAATAAATAAGTAAAGTAATTCTTATATATATTTTTCGGTTGCATATATCTAAATATTAATATTCATAGGTATTACCATGAAGAACGTAGCACTGATATACCCCAATAAATTTAAAGGAGGAGTTTCCTGCTTAGCGATGCATGTCCTCTACTATCATCTAAATAAGTATAGAGATATCCGTTGTGATATGTACTTCTTAGAAAATTATTCCCAGATAAAAAACAAAGATGCTATAATCATTACACTACAGTACGAGAACGATTACTTCAACGTAGTGAGAATAGTGGAGGAACTTAGAAGTAAAAATCCAGAGGCTATCTTCATTGGAGGAGGACCCTGTAGTATGGCTAATCCCTTACCTCTAAGTGATTTCTTCGATGTATTTGTAATAGGGGAGATTGAAGGCACCGACATTATGTACCGTCTCATAAACAGGGAGAGGGATATAGAGGGGGCCTACTTCCCAGAGTATCACGGTAGGAGTAAAGAGGACTTTAAAGGTATAAAGAGGGTGTATCCAAAAAAACTTAATATCGAAGACTACCCTGTAAGACAATTTACTCATCCATCAGGAGCCTATGGAAAGGCATATCTCCTGGAGATAGGTAGGGGCTGTCCAAGGAGATGTAAGTTCTGTATGGCTAGGGGTATATACTACCCTCCTAGATTTAGAAGTTTGGAGGATCTAATCTATCTTGTAGATGAGGGGTTGAAATACACAGATGCTGATAAGGTGGCACTTATTGCCCCCTCAGTCGGAGATTACAAATATATAGTAGATCTATGTGAGTATATAAAGGAGAGGTACAATATCCAGATATCCCCTTCCTCATTAAGGGCAGATACAGTAAGTGAGGAACTCTTGGAGGTATTAGATATTAAAACCCTAACTATTGCGCCAGAGGCAGGGAGTGAGAGGTTGAGGGATTATATCGGAAAGGATATATCCAACGAAGATATAGAGAGGGCGTTGGAGGTTGCAAAGGAGAAAGGTATAGATGGTGTAAAACTATACTTTATGGTAGGATTGCCCACAGAAGAGAAGGAGGATATCGAGGAGATAATAGATCTCTCTAAGGACGTTAAAAGGAAATTTAGGAAGGTATCTATAAGTATAAACCCATTTATTCCAAAACCCTGTACAGAATTTGAGAGAGAACCATTTAACATGGAGTCTAAAGTTACCATTAAATACATTGAAAAATCCCTGAAGAGGTATGGTATGCAGGTTAGTTATGAGAACTTCAACTCTATGGTTGTACAGTGCGTCCTCTCTAGGGGAGATGCATCTCTTGGAAACTTAATAAAAGAGTACAACAAACCTAATCAACTACTGAGGTGTCTAAAGAAAAGAGGACTTTTAAGTAAATACTTGGGAGCGTTGAAGTGAATATAATGATGAAATTTTCAAATATTTATTATCTCTTTGGAAAGAGACTGCTAATACATGATAAATAATAAATAAAAAATAAATATTAATAAAAATTCTTGAGATCATTAAACCACCAAAAAGTAGGTGTAGGAGACCATCTAATAAATTCGTCGGTGGTATAAACTATATTTACATATGGGATTAAGGGTAGGTATCTTGTCTTCTTGTTGTTAAGATTTCACTCTTTATTTTAATGATTAAATAATAATTATTATTTTTATAATTCTGGTGAGAGTATGGATTACGATATCTTTCACTTTTCTCTCGATGAGATCAGGGATCTAACTATCTCTACAGTTGCAATAGCCTTGATCTTTGCATGGCCTGGAAGGGGGTTTTATATATTTGACGATCCAACATTTCTCTATAGATTTATAATGGCAATACTTATCGTAGGTAGTAGTTTTATCTTCCATGAGTTGGCTCATAGGACAGTAGCAAGGTATTTTGGGGCCCACAGTGAATTTAGAGCATGGTTTGAAGGGTTAGCCTTAGCACTCATTCTAAAAATACTAATAGGATTTACCTTTATAGCCCCTGGAGCTGTGTATATCTTCAAAGATTATCTGACTCCAGAGGAGAGTGGTATAATTGCCCTCTCAGGCCCCTTATCCAATGTGTTCTTAGCTGTCCTTTTCCATGTACTTTCCATTTTCTTACCTCCATTTACCTTTATCTCCCTGATGTTATATTTCGGAGTATATATAAACCTCTACCTAGCGGCCTTTAACTTACTACCTATACCTCCTCTCGATGGCTCTAAGGTGTTATCTTGGAATCCTATAATATGGGCAATTGTGGCATTACCTTTATTTTATTGGATATTCTTTTAAAGTTATTACTGTGGTATTATGGAGTTTGAACTTTGGGTAAGAATAATTAAGGAGAGTATCCAAAAGGGAAATATCAATCCCTGGGATATTAACGTTGCCAAGGTAGCAGATGAGTACATAAAAGCACTTAAAGAACTTGAAAGATTTGATATAAGACTCTCTGCAGATGTTATATTAGTTGGGGGAATACTACTGAGGATGAAGTCCCAGATTCTTTACGAGAAATGTGAATCTACCCTTGAGGATGATGTTGAAGATAATTCTACTGAGGAGGGTAGAGATTATGAGGGTATCGATGAAAGCCCTCAAGGAAAGGAAGACAACGTAGGTAAGGGACATCTGAAGGATAGAAAACAAATTACAGTTGAGGATCTAATAGATACTCTAAAATGGGAACTCAAAAAGGTGAAAAGGAATAGGGGAAAGAAGAAAGATAATAAGGAGAATGTACTTTACGAAGTTATAGAGGAAATGGAGAAATACGACATCTCTGAACTTATAGAGAATTTAATTTTAGAACTAAAGAAAGAAGGTATTATAGTATTCCAGAAGAGGTTTCCAGATAGGGAAGATAAAGTCAAAAACTTTTTACCGTGCCTATATCTTGCAAACGAGGGTAAAGTGGAAATCTTTCAGGAAGATGTATTCAAAGAGATGATAGTTAAGTATAGGGAAGAAAATACCAACAAAGCTGTTTATACTAAACTAAAAGGGTAATAATTTTTTATTAATTATTATTATTTTGAAAACTGTTTTTAATCAAATTATTATAAAATGGGTTATTTTAATTCGACGATTGTAGAAAAATAAAAAGATTTATATACCACTACCCATTTTGTAATGATTAATAATGATTAATTTTTTTGAGGTGGAGGTATGATAGAGATCAGATTTCACGGTAGAGGTGGGCAGGGGGCAGTTACTGCCGCCAAAATTTTAGCAAAGGCTGCATTTTACGACGGTAAATACTCCCAAGGATTTCCTTTTTTTGGTGTTGAGAGGAGAGGAGCTCCAGTTATGGCATTTACAAGGATAGACGATAAGAAGATCATTGTTAGATCCCAGGTGTATAATCCAGATTACGTAGTAGTCCAGGATGCCACACTTTTAGACACCGTCAATGTTGTAGAGGGATTAAAGAAAGATGGAATAGTGGTTGTAAATACAACTAAGGAGGATCTAGATCTAGGTTTTAAGACATACACCATAGATGCCACAGGGATAGCCTTGGATATTCTCGGTGTTCCTATAGTTAATACTACAATGTTAGGGGCATTTGTAGGTGCCACTAAGTTGATATCCCTAGATTCCCTTAAAAGGGCGATACTGGATACATTCAAGGGGAAACTTGGGGAGAAAAACGCAAAAGCTGCAGAGGTAGCGTATAATATTATCTCAGAAAAGTAAGAGGTGTAGTACATGGTTACAATAGGTGCCATTATCTACGAACCTGGAAGTACTGTGAGGAATAAAACTGGGAACTGGAGAACCTTTAGACCTATCTTAAATACTGAGAAGTGTGTAAAGTGTGAGATATGTTATATATTCTGTCCAGAGGGGGCTATATACGAGGATGAGAGGGAGAACTTCAGGATAAACTACGATTACTGTAAAGGTTGTTTAATATGTTCCAAGGAGTGTCCTACAAACGCTATAACTAAGGTAAGGGAGGAGAAGTAAGGTGTATATTATGGAGAGGGTAGATGTTATCACTGGAACCACTGCAGCTGCTATAGCTGCAAAGTTATCCAAGGTGGAGGTTATTGCAGCGTATCCTATAACTCCTCAGAGTGAGTGTGTAGAGGTATTGGCTAAGTTTATCGCAGATGGGGAGTTAGATGCAGAGTATATCAAGGCTGAGAGTGAGCATTCGGCAATGGCTGCCTGTATAGGAGCCTCTGCAACTGGTGTTAGGACATTTACAGCAACTGCATCTCAGGGTTTGGCGTTGATGCATGAGATGTTGTATATTGCCGCTGGAATGAGGTTGCCTATAGTTATGCTCAATACAAACAGGGCGCTCTCAGCACCTATAAACATATGGTGCGATCACCAGGATTCCATAGCTGAGAGGGATTCTGGATGGATACAGATCTATGCAGAGGACAACCAGGAGACACTAGATAGTATAATCCAGGCGTATAAAATTGCAGAGGATGAGGACGTCCTACTACCAGTTATGGTGTGTATAGATGGGTTTATACTTACCCACACTGCCGAGCCAGTCCATATACCAGATGAGAGGAAGGTTAGGGATTA
>DQVU01000223.1 GCA_015661585.1 Methanothermococcus okinawensis
GAAGGCCCTAAGTAGTGTTGCAGATATAACCCTCGAGGAGTACCATGTTAGATCCATAGGTAGTGGAACAGATGCCTTCGTAGAGGTAACAGTTAAACTTAGGAGAGGACATGAAGTAGTTGAGGTTAAGAGCCAGCAGGAGGATATAATAAGGGCTTCAGTGGATGCAGTGATGGAGGGTATAAATCTTCTTATTTAAAATATAGTCGAGGATATAACGTTTTAAACTATAAAAATAATAATTATTATATAAAAAACTCTTAAGAAGAAGGATTAACAGAAATCTTACCTACTTCTCCAGTACTCACTGTAGTCTAAGAAGATAAGAATTATATTTTACTTCTTTACCTATTACATTCTTTAATTTCTTATTTTTTTAATTTTTATTATTATTTTTGTTTATTACTATAATTATTATAAATTATTATAAAAATAAAACTGTAAAATACTGATTTTATAATTTTGAGTAAATAGGATTTTTATAGTCGAAAGTATAACCTTGTTAAAAAATAGAATAATAATATAATAAACTTTTATTATTTTTTAATCACTATCTTGATGGGAACTTAGGGTTTTTATAACTATTACTCTGATAAGAATAATGTTTATCTTTTTATAATAAAAAATAAATAATATCTCCAATAACAAAAATCACGAGAGATAAGATGAAATTTGGAGTATCCTCCTTGGTATTCCTACCTGAACCTCTCCAAAGTTCCATGGAGAAGATAGTAGAAACTCACTTTGACGCCTGGGAGATCGTATGTGAGGGACATCATCAACTGACACCTGAAAATATTATATACCTTAGGGAGTTGAAGGATAGTTACGACGTGGATATTATAGTACATGCCCCCTTCTCAGATCTCAATCCTGCCTCCATGAACAGTAGGGTAAGGAGATTGACAGTCCAGTGTATTGTGGAGGCTATAGAGGGTGCCTCTGAACTTGATGGGAAGGTTGTGGTAGTACATCCTGGTTACGTCCCTCCACTCTGGGCAAACTACATAGAGGAGGTAAGGGATAACAACTACTCCACACTTATGGAGATCTTAGAGGTGGCGGAGGATTACAGGATTGTGATAGGTTTGGAGAATATGCCTTACTACCCAGGGATGGGGGTTCTGGGGACTACCTTAGAGGATATAAAGGGGATGGTGGAGGGTATAGATTCTAAGTATCTAGGTATAACCTTTGATATAGGCCATGCCCATACCGTGGTATGTAATAACGTCTCTATGTGTAAAACCCTGGAAGATTTCATATATAACTTGAATAGGGTAGGTAGGGGTATTGTACATGTCCACTGCCACGACAACAGGGGGAAGGTTGATGAACATCTAAAATTGGGAGATGGAAATATAGACTTCCTTAGGGTGTTTAAGGCTTTAAAGGATATAGGGTATAGTGATATTATAACCTTTGAATCCAAGAATCTAAGGGATGCTATTAAAAGTAGGGAGATAGCCAGTGAGATCATCTCAAATATCCTTTAGGTGATAATATGAAGATAGCAATACTTGGAGGTACTGGAGAGCAAGGTTTTGGACTTGCCCTTAGACTGGCAAAAAGGTACGAGATAATTATCGGTTCAAGAAGAAGGGAGAAGGCAGAGGAATCTGCAGAGCGTATAAAAAAGATACTCTCCTCAAAGGGGATCTCTTATAAGGATGTCGTTGGCATGGAGAACAGGGAGGCTTCTCGGGAGGGGGATATAGTTATACTCTCTATACCTTATGAGTATATAATCTCTACCGTAAAGGATCTGAAAGAAGAACTAAAGGGTAAAACCGTTGTATCTATAGGGGTACCACTGGCAGGTGTAATTGGGGATAAACCTACAAGGGTGGTATTACCTCCTCAGGGATCAGTTGCTGAGATGGTACAGGAGTATTTAAAGGATTCTAAGGTTGTCAGTGCATTTCAGAATGTATCTGCAAAGGTGTTGGAGAGTATTGATGA
>DQVU01000149.1 GCA_015661585.1 Methanothermococcus okinawensis
AAGATTGCACTGGTACCTACAAGGTTAGTAGAGAATCCTAAATCTACAGTGGGATTGGGAGATACTATCTCTTCTGGAGCCTTTGTTGGATATGTCTCTCTTTTAAAAAATAAAGGGTATCTAAATTAAATTACTTTCTACATATTATATAGTTCGTCTTAAGTATAACATCCCTCCCTTTCACCTTTAAGGTACCATTTTCTATTACCACTATATCTCCATCCTCAATATCTCCCTCAACCTCTATCTCTTTAAATTGCCTTGGATTTGGACATATTTTATCTATTGCTAGATGATCCTCATTTAGAACAAGTTTTCCATCTTTTATAACACCAACCTCCCCGTTGTCCTCTATCTTATCCACGATAGCCAACACCTTCCTAAAATCTACCATCTTCTGTCTCAACTCCTCCCTGTATCTCCTTAATTCCTCTAAATCCCCCTCAATAACCTTTTCTAAATCCTTTTCCCCCTTATCTGTATATAAAATATCGAAATCCTTGGAGGATGTTGGGCCCCCACAACATCTCTTTAATACCCCCTCGATGACCTCCTTTACCTCCTCAATACTCATCCTGTTAAAGTCGTACATATATTTCCTCAATTCCTTACTGGCTATCTCTTTCAGATGTTTATTTCCAAAGATAACAACACCATTACCCCTCTTTACAGACTTACTTATAACATCGTCATTTAGTATATCTACAATGGCACACATTCCCTTAGTTAAATACATTCTCCTCCTACGGGAATCTGCGCCTATGGATCTAACCTCCCCAACTAACGTGTTGTTTATCTTCTTCACTTTAACTCTCTCATCCTCTATATACACTTTAACCCCTAATTCCTCGGCAACTCTCTTTAACTCCTCTTCATCCTTAATCTTCCCAGAGTACAGTTTTTTCTCCAATTCCTCTCTCTTCTTAGGATCACCTCTGAATATAATATTCCTCTTATCTCCTCCAATCACAGCACCGTTATTTCCGTAATATCCTATTACAATACTCATTTCCATCACCAAAAAATAATCTATAAAAATAATTAAAATTGTTATTTTAATTTTATTATTTTTGAAAAGGTGTAAATATGCATGAGTTATCCTACGCCACCTCGATGTTAAATACTATCTTAGATACAGTAAAAAACTACAACTTCAAAAATGTCAAAAGGGTAAGTAAGATAAACCTGGAGATTGGAGAGCTGACATTTATAAACGTGGAGCAGTTGAAGTTCGCCTTCGAGGTGATCTCCAAATCTACCATATGTGAAGGGGCGGAGATAGAGGTGAAGTTTATAAAGCCTTATATAATATGTAACCACTGTGGGTATAGAGGAGAGTTGGATGTTGTGGATGATTTTATCGTAAGTTGTCCAAAATGTTGTAGTCTGTCGTTGAAGATAGAAGGAGGTAGGGAGTTCAACATAAAGAATATAACTGTTGAGTTTGAGGAGGAGTGAGTGTTATATAATTATTAAATAAATATGATTATCATAAAAAATCTTAAGAGAAATAAATAATAAAATAAATAAAATTCTGAAGGGATAAAGTATTTTTAATATAGATAAAAAAGTTAAATAAGCTCTTATCCTCCTAGGTTACACTGAAACACTAGAGAAACAACCAAGATTTCTTTTTAATTTGTTCTGTTTTATCCTTTTTAGTTTTTATTCTTTGTTTTTATGGTTTTTATTATTATTTTTTTATTTGATAGGAATAGGGGTTATTATAATATGAATAAAAAAATAATTGATAAAAATTATTTCATAATCTTAGTGATGTTTTCTGAATACTGGAATAGGATAAAGAACATAGACTATAATATAAGAATATTCCATATTTGTAGTTAGGAGATGTTGGATCCTTTTTTCTCCAATCTTCAGAGATCGGAGATTTTTATCTATCTTTAAAATTTTATTCAGATGGATAGAAGTGTTTATTATTTATATTTTATTAATGATTAAGTTATTACATCCCTAATACCTCCTTAGCAGCATCTACCCCTCCACTGGCGTTATAACCTAACTCCTTAAATGCCATCTCAATAGCAGCCAAAGTTCCCAGTATATGGATCTCCCTTACCTCCCCCATATGTCCTATTCTAAATATCTTACCACTAACCTGTCCCTGTCCTCCAGCGATAACTACCTTGTACTTGTTGGAGAGGATCCCCCTAAACTCTTTATCCTCTATACCCTCTGGATATATGGCAGATGTTACAGTTATAGATCTCGCCCACTCCTCTGCAAATAGTTCTACCCCCATAGTTTCCAAACCTGCAACTGTCGCCCTTGCCATCCTCTCATGTCTCTTAACCCTGTTCTCCAGCCCCTCCTCAAGTACTCTATCCAACGCCTTATTTAGTGCATAGATCAGTGGAACAGCTGGAGTATATGGTGACTCCCTCTTACTCTCGAACCTATCTCTGTATGCCTTTATATCTAGATAGAAAGACTTACTCTCTGTATTATTTATAACGTTCCAGGCCTTCTCACTTATAGATATGGCAGAGATTCCTGGAGGAGCCCCTAGACACTTTTGGGAACCTGTAACACATATATCTATGTGGAACCTATCCACATCTACGTAGTCTCCACCTAGGGAGGAGATGGTATCAACTATATAGAGGGCGTC
>DQVU01000123.1 GCA_015661585.1 Methanothermococcus okinawensis
AATATAACTTCTTTATCTTAGTGTTCAGGAAAGATCATGAGATATAGTTCATTACTTCATTTTTACTGATTATTTTTCATTGGGATTTTTATTATTTTTTATTTTTATATTATTACTTTAATGGTAACTAAGGTTTTAATATTTATATTAATTATTAATTTCTAATTATTACTTAATTATTAAAAATTAAGGTGATACCTTGGAGGATATATTAGTTAAAATTGATGAATATATCTGGGAACTTCCAAAGAATTATAAAGGATGTATGTTGGTCTCTGGAAGGGTATATCTAAACGATAAACTTGTGGAACAGTTAGAGAGGGAGGTTTTAGAGCAGGTGGCAAATGTGGCTTGTCTCCCTGGAATTCAGAAGTACTCCCTGGCTATGCCAGACTGTCACTACGGTTATGGGTTCTGTATAGGTGGAGTTGCAGCATTCGATGAGAAGGATGGTGTAATAAGTCCAGGAGGAGTAGGTTTCGATATAAACTGTGGTGTTAGGCTTATAAGGACGAACCTTACAAGAGAGGAGGTTCAACCCTTTATAAAGGAGTTAGTTAAAACACTGTTTAGAAACATACCTTCAGGTCTAGGTAGTAAGGGAAAGATAAAGTTAAGTATGGGAGAGATAGATGAGGTGCTCGAGGAGGGTGTTTACTGGGCAGTTAAAAATGGGTATGGATGGAAGAGGGATGTTAAGTATATAGAGGAGAATGGATGTATAAGGAATGCTGATGCCTCCTTAGTATCTGACAGTGCCAAGAAAAGAGGACTACCTCAGTTAGGTTCCTTAGGTAGTGGTAACCACTTCTTGGAGATTCAGTATGTAGATAGGGTATTTGATGATAGAGTTGCAAAGGTATTCGGCGTTGAGAAGGATCAGGTATTGGTAATGATTCACAGTGGTTCAAGGGGGTTAGGCCATCAGATATGTGCAGATTATCTTAGATACATGGAGAAAGCTGCTAGAAAATATGGTATAAAACTACCTGATAGACAGTTGGCCTGTGCTCCAATAACCTCGGAGGAGGGTATAAGGTACTTTAAGGCTATGAACTGTGGTGCAAATTACGCCTGGACAAATAGACAACTTATAACTCACTGGGTAAGGGAGAGTTTCGAGGATGTGCTGAGAATACCTGCAGAGGATCTGGAGATGGATATTATATATGACGTAGCCCATAACATAGCAAAGAGGGAGGTACATAGGGTAGATGGTAAATTGAAAAGGTTAATGGTACATAGAAAGGGTGCTACACGATCCTTCGGGCCAGGTTGTGAAGGCATACCTTCAAAGTACGAGAGTGTTGGCCAGCCAGTTATACTTCCAGGGGATATGGGGAGTGCATCCTACCTAATGCATGGTACAGAGAGGGCCATGAGGGAAACCTTTGGATCCACTGCACATGGGGCAGGTAGGGTACTTAGTAGGGCTAAGGCGGTGAAGATCTACAGTTCAAAGGAAATTAAAAGTAAGTTAGAGAGTATGGGCATATACGTTATGGCTGATTCTAGAGGGGTTCTTGCAGAGGAGTGTCCCGAGGCTTACAAAGATATAGATATCGTGGCAGATATAGTCCATAATGCAGGTATATCCTTGAAGGTCTGTAGGATGAAACCTATGGGTGTTATCAAGGGTTAAAGATAAATAATAAAAATTACTATAACAATAAGAATTAAAAATTAAAAGATAACTATGGAAGAGGTATATAGGGGAGAGAAGTTTAAGGTTGTAATGATAGGACCTGAGAATTCAGGGAAATCTGCGCTAATAAATGCCATCTTTGGAAAGAATATTTCAAGGGTTTCCGAGGTAGGAGGTACTACCAAGAACCCAGTGAAGAAATTCTGGGGAAGGCTGAAGTGTGGTAGATCTAAGAGACATCCAAAGATGGTAGATGTGATATTTGTAGATCTAGGAGGGCTCTTTGCAGGTGAGAAGAGATCCCCCGTAATGGTTGGAAAGGTGTTGGAGAGAACCTACAGGGAGATAGAAGATGCCAACCTTATCATTCATGTTATAGATGGGGAGAAGGGATTGCTTAAAAGTTTTGAGAAGATTCATCACAGCCTTAAATTCCGTTATCAAAAACCTATTATAGTGGTAATAAACAAGTGTGATCTACTAGATGCCAGGAGAAGGGAGGAGTTGAAGAGGTACGTTGAGGATAGGTTGAATAACAGGTGTATCTTCACATCTGCAGTAACCTATGAGGGAATATCTGATCTAATAGATGCTATTACCAACATCTTAAAAACTATAATTTAAAGAGAGATGGTGAGGGTATGGTATTTAAATCTCTCTTAAAACTCCTAAAAGGGGAGGAGAAAAAGATAGAATTTGAAAAAAAATCTAACAACGGTATTTTACCAGTTGAGGTGTATGAAGAACTCCAGTTAGATGTTGATGAAGAAGAAAATATTATCAGGATAAAAGTTTTAGATCTAGAGAATCAGAAGGATGCCAACGAGATATTGGTATGGATGGAGAATGGATGTATAGTAATTGCAAATACCGTAGATCTGGAGAAGAGTATAGATGAGAAATATCTAAATGTCATCAAATATCTAAGAGATGAGACTGTGAAAATGGGAGGTAAAATAGTTAGAGTATGTAACAACAGGATATTGGTACTACCTAAGAATGTGATAATAGAGAAGGCTGTTAGAGAGAGGGAGGAAAAAAATCTGCCGAAGATAGAAAAGGAGGAATAAGATATTAGCTCTTTGAGTATATATATTTAAATACAGCCTTCTGTACATGGAGTCTATTCTCTGCCTCATCATATACTACAGAGTGTTCTCCATCTATTACATCGTCTGTTATCTCCATCCCTCTACTTGCAGGGAGACAGTGCATTACAATGACGTCATCCTTTGCATAACTTAGAAGTTTGCTATTAACCTGATAAGGAGGAAATACCTTTTTAACCTCCTCTAAACTCTTGTTTTTATCACTCATACTTATCCATACGTCTGTATATACAATATCAGCATCCTCAACAGCCTCTATAGGATCGTTAGTCAGTGTTAAACTACCCTCTCCATACCTATCTATAATTTCAAAACTCTTCTTTACAAACATTCCATTTGGTTCATAACCTCTTGGGGTAGCCACATATACATCCATCCCAACTAAGGTACCTCCTACTATCAATGAGTTACAGACGTTGTTCCCATCCCCAAGGAAGGCGAGTTTAAGGCCTTTAAACCTACCTTTATATTCGTATATCGTTAGGAGATCTGCAAGTATTTGACAGGGATGGGAGAGGTTACTAAGGGCGTTGATGACAGGGACGCTCCCATACTCTGCCAACTCCTCTAAAATCCGGTGATCCTTCACCCTTGCAACAATACCATGGACGTATCTACTTAGAACCTTGGCAGTATCCTTTATACTTTCCTTCTTTCCCAGATGAGTCTCTCCAACGTTGAGTATTAGAGAGTGTCCTCCCAACTCCCTTATTGCTATGTCAAAACTTATCCTCGTCCTGGTAGAGGGACTTTCAAATATCATTGCTATTGTTTTACCCTTCAGTATAGGATCCTCTTTACCCCTATGTTTTTTAAAGTAGATACCATCTTCTATGATGTTTAGAACATCTTCCCTCTCTAAATGATAGAGTGTCAGTAGATGCATAGGATCACCTCCTATTAAAACCTTATATATTGTATCTAACCTTTAACTATATAGGAGAATATAATACCTACTAGGAGGATTTTATTATCTTTTCTAAGTATTTGAAGCACTATATTGGAGTTCTTTTTAATCTTTATAGTTAAAAATAATAATGAATTATAAATAATATTACTATAGTTCCCATCAAAAAGGTAAAAAATAATTATTATAAAAATAATGAAGAAGTTGTTTAAAAAATAAAAAACTCTCTACCTCGAATATAAATACATCTCCCCTGTGCTCCTGAATATTGGAGGTGGGGATTCTCCCAATATCAACTACAACTGTCAAACATCCTTTTATATCACAATAGAATTTCCCATCTTCCTTATATGTTCAGGAAATATCGTGAGACATAGATACAGTTAATGGCATCATTTCTTTTTTATTATTTTTATTTTTTATTATAATAATATTATTATAATATTATTTATTTATTTTTATAGTCATAAAAATAACATTTTTAAACTATAATAAAAAAATAATTAGAGTAAAAAATAACAAAAAATTAATAAAAGAGGTAAAAAACTTCTAAGAAGGAAGATTAATAAAAATCCTGCCCAATTCTCCAGTACACAGTGTAGTCCAGAGGATAAGGATTATACTTTGCTTTTTTATATTCTTTATACAGTTTAATATTCCTTATTTTTTTATTTTAAAAGGAGATTCTCCGAAATATCTTCTAACAATAAACTGTGGATACCCTATTTAATATCATGACAGAATTTTCCATTTATATCACTATTATATTTTTAATATTTAATTAACTTTGATGGGAACGATGGTAAAAATAAAATAATATAACTGACATATTTTTGAAGGGATAGGGTAAATATTGAGTATCTATATCAAAGAAGTGTATAAGAAAGTACAACGAAAAATAAGAAGTGTTTTTTACTTTAACAGTGGTAAAAATCTATCTTCTATAAAACTGCCTAAGACATTTCCTCTCATATCTATTATAATACAACTGAAGTTTATCTTTCTCCATCTATTCCTGGCCCTCTCAACTGCCCTCCTCGCTATATCGTTAAACACATTATAAAGAACCCCTTCTCTCCTTAGAATATCTACGATCTCCTCTGTGGTATTTCCATAAAGTATTTTCCTTAAAGTATCCTTGCTCTCTATATACAGAGAACTGTAGGCTGTTAATATCTCGTTCCTCCCATCTGCAACCTTGGAGTGGGTATTGTATATACCTCCAGCAAGTTTCACGATCTTTCCAGCGTGTCCAAATATAAGTATATCTTCAACACCCTTCTCCTCTGCCTTATCTATCATAAAATCCCAGAAGTTAGAAACTTCTACTATCTGATCCTCATCTACATTTAGGAGTTTCCTTGCATAGTTCGTACCTATATTTCCAGGTGTATATACCAACATCCTGTGATTCTTCGCCAGGGCGATGTCTATCTGTGGCACCAACGACTCCCTATAAGCCTCATTGGACATGGGCCTAACTATACCTGTAGT
>DQVU01000142.1 GCA_015661585.1 Methanothermococcus okinawensis
TATCACTTTATTATCTCCATAACACTTATCTTTTCACATACCCTTTTAACAACTTCTTCCTTATCTTTGAAGTACTCTTCCTTAATATCGTATATCTTTCTAATCTTCTCCAACTTCTCAGGATTTAGATCCAATACAGAGTTGTCTATCTTTCCACCTGTATGTTTTAATACCTCCTCTAATGTATCCTCATCTGAACATACTATACAGATATTCCTCCTCTCTCCAGTTTTCACCCCTATGATCTCTATGGCGGTAGATATCTGCCTCTGTGCAGAGGCCCTTACAAGGATCTCCATCCAGAAACTGTTTGTGATAGGTTCCTTAGACTTCGCCTGATTTATAGCATGTAGGATGTGTTTCTCTGTTGCTATAACATCTCCATTTAATATTTGAAAGGGGAGATCCAATTTAAATATATCCTCCTTTATAATACAGTCCCTCACACCTACAACTATCATAGTTATCACATTTTTTATTATACTTTTAATAATAATTATAATTATTATCCTTATAAATAAAAGGTGAAAAATAATGAAGGTTATCCTTGTAGGTGCAGGGCCTGGAGATGAAGAGCTAATTACTGTTAAGGGATTAAAAGCTATAAAAAGTGGAGATGTAATTATCTACGACGATCTGATAAATAAAAACCTACTGAAGTACGCCAAGGAAGGGGCAGAGTTAATATACGTAGGTAAGAGAAAGGGAAAACACTCCTACAAACAGGAGGACATTAATAGACTGTTAGTGGAGAAGGCTAGGGAAAACAAGATCGTAGTTAGGTTAAAAGGTGGAGATCCCTTCGTATTTGGAAGGGGAGGGGAGGAGGTACTCTATTTAAAGAAACATAATATACCTTATGAGGTTATCCCTGGTATTACATCGGCAATAGCAGTCCCAGAGGTTGCAGGTATTCCCCTAACCCACAGGAAAGTATCTACATCTTTTACAGTGGTTACAGGACATGAGGCAGAGGATAAGGAGGAGAAGCAGGTAAAACTGAGGGATTTAAACGGAGACACCATTGTAATACTCATGGGAATAACTAACTTAGAGGAACATGTGGAAGAACTTCTGAAAAATCCTCGTAGGAGTGAGAACACCCCAGTGGCCATAATAACCAACGGCACTACTGAACGCCAAAAGGTGGTAAAGGGAACCTTGGGAGATATTGTTAAAAAGGCTAAAGAGAACAATGTTAAACCTCCAGGTGTTATAGTTGTAGGGGATGTTGTAAATGTGTTAGATAACTATAATAATTATTAAATAAAAGTAGTAGTAAAATATTATAAAAAGTATGAGGTGATACTTTGAAGGTTGTAGGAATAAGCGGTTCCCCAAGGAACGGGAATACCGCCTTCTTGGTGAAGGAGGCCTTAAAAGCTGTTGAGGAAGAAGGTATTGAGACTGAGTATATCTCCTTAGCAGAGAAGGAGTTGAATCCCTGTTTAGCCTGTGATGAGTGTAAAAAAGAGGGTAAGTGTATAATAATGGACGATATTAACGACATACTAGAGGAGATGGTAAAGGCAGATGGTATTATCATAGGTTCTCCAGTTTACTTTGGTGGTGTCAGTGCCCAGTTGAAAATGCTCTTCGATAGATCCAGGCCTTATAGGAGAGGATTTAAACTGAAGAATAAGGTAGGTGGGGCGATAGCAGTAGGGGCTTCAAGAAACGGAGGTCAGGAGACAACAGTAAGAGATATCCACAACTTCATGTTTATACACTCTATGATAGTAGTGGGAGATAGCGATCCAAGTGCTCATTACGGAGGTACAGGTGTAGGGGGACATGTAGAGGACTGTAAGAAAGATGAAATTGGTATAGAAACTTCAAGAAACTTAGGTAAAAAAGTTGCTGAAGTTGTAAAGTTGATATATAACAGAAATATTTAAATATTTTTTTATAATAGTAATATTTATTTTAAAAATTTAAAAGATTAATGTAAAAATTAATAAATAATTAAAAATAAATTACACATATTATTAATAACTTAGGAGGATGATCATGAGACTAGTTAATGAGGCACTTTCTAGAAAGACTGATCAACAGTATGGTAATAATTTACAGAAGGAAAATATTGGAAAAGTGAATATTCTCGTAGTAGGTTGTGGAGGTGCAGGAAACAATACAATCCATAGACTCATGGAGATGGGTATTAAGGGGGCAGAAACTATCGCCTTAAATACAGATAAGCAACATCTAGAACATATAAATGCTGACAAGAAGATACTGATCGGATCTACACTGACAAGAGGTCTCGGTGCTGGAGGTTACCCTGAAATTGGGAGGAAGTCTGCTGAATTGGCTAGGGGCGTATTGGAGGATGTTCTAAAAAATGCCGACTTAGTATTCGTTACTGCAGGATTAGGAGGAGGTACAGGGACAGGTTCTGCCCCAGTAGTAGCTGAGATAGCCAAGGAACAGGGAGCTATAGTAATTGGGGTTGTTACTTATCCATTTAAGATAGAGAGGGCGAGGTTAAAGAAGGCGGAAGAGGGTCTTGAAAGATTAACTGAGGCCTGTGATACCGTTATTGTAATAGACAACAACAAGCTGTTGGAGTTAGTACCTAACTTACCGATAAACGACGCATTTAAGGTTGCAGATGAGATTATCGCCAATGCAGTTAAGGGTATAACTGAGACTATATCTGAAAAAAGTTTAATAAACATCGACTATGCAGATGTGAAAGCAGTTATGACAAATGGGGGAGTAGCTATGATAGGGGTTGGTGAGGTGGATTCTGATACCAAAGGAGATAGGGTTGAAAGGGTAGTTAAAGAGACGATGAACTGTCCACTGTTGGACATAGACTACACAGGGGCAACAGGAGCCTTGATACATATAACTGGAGGTCCAGATCTATCCTTAGATGAAGCCGTGAGAATTGGGGAGAAGATTACAGAGAATCTCAACCCAGATGCTAACGTAATATGGGGGGCAAGGATAGATCCGTCCATGGAGGGATGTCTAAGAGTCATGGCAATAGTTACAGGTGTAAAGTCCCCAAACATATTTGGTAGCGACAAACGTCCAAAGAAGATATTACCTAAACCTAAAAAGAGCGATTCCTTGGGGATAGACTATATAGTGTAAATAAATATACTATTTTTAATAATCTTTTCCCATTAAGTTATAATAAAAATTATTAAAAAATTCCCCTTTTTGCAGATAACCTCAAAAACTATAAGAGGAAGGAGTGGCTGACTGTTAAGGTTTTAATTTTATTGTTATTAATTTTTATGTTTAACAGTAACAAGGGAAATAAGATGGTGGTAAAAAAGTACATTGTAATAATTCTTCTCATGTTTTTTACAGTTGGGAATGTAAGTGAGGCTATAAAGTTCGAAGATTATAGTATAGTGTTTAATATAAATCAGAGTGACGGTGTACATGGAAACATCCACTTAGCTATATACAACAACGACTCTGAGGAAATTCCTAGTATTACATACATCCTACCCCACACCATCTATAACTTGAAGGCAACATCTAACAAAAATATAAGCTATATAGACGAATTCCATGAGGAAGGTTCTACTAAGATAATAATAGAATTTAAAGATCCTATAAAAAAAGGGGAAAGGTGTTATATCAACATTAGTTTTGATGGAGATATGATCTGGGATAAATATGGAAAAAAGATGTTTTCAGCGACAATACCTGCTGTAAATTCCAACTTCACCATGACTGTAATACTACCAAAGGGGGCCACTGTAGTATCTCCTGCAGAGGGTCTCTTAAGTATAACACCTCAAGATTATACCATAGACACCGATGGTAAGAGGATATATATAAGGTGGAAGAGAAGGCTGAGCAAAGAAGATAGATACTTTACAGCAACTGTGTCCTATGTATTACAGTCTGTTAACTATGCCACTAACGAGAATGTGCTACCTAACGATTTCTACTACAATCTTCTACTCATAATACTTGTGTTGATAGCAATTGGAGCTCTTTATGGAGTATACTACGAAAAAAAGAAAGTTGTAAAAAGGGAGAAACTTATAGAGGAGTTGTCAAACAGAGTTAGTAACCTGGTAAATGATCTAAATACTCTCAAGATAGAGTTGGAAAATAAAGAAGATATTATTTCAGAGTTGAAAAGAAAAAATAGTGAATTAGTAGATGAGTTGAATAATCAACTTGAGGGTTATAAAAGTGAAGTTATAAAGTTGAATGTTAAACTGGAGGAGTTGGAGGATGTTAATAAAAAGTACAGGGAGGAGTTGGAAAAAAATAAAAAGATAATCTCTGAGAAGGAAAAAATTATAGAGGATTTAAAGAATACTTTAAAGATATACAAGAACAATGTAGAAGAGTTAAAGAAGAAGATAAAGGTGTATGAAAGAACTTTAAAGAATATGCTGATGGATATACTCACAGAAGAGGAAAAAACTATTGTAAATCTAATAAAAGAGTATGGGGAAATCACCCAGAAAGAGATAGTAGAGATTACAGGGATGAGTAAACCTAAGGTCTCCAGGATAGTGGCAGATCTTGAGAGTAGGGGTATAATAAAAAAAGTTAAAATAGGTAGGATAAATAAGTTGGCGCTGACAGATAAGTTTAGGTGGGAGTAATGAAAGGAAGATATATTTTTATTTTTTTACTGTTACTACCTTGGAGTGTAGAGGGATTGGTTATTGGAGAGGAGAAACCCTCTCTTGTCGATACCGTAGTTATTACAAATAACAACTGGCCAGATTGTATAATCGCTACAGAGTACGCGTATAAGGTAAATGGAGTTATACTCCAGACTGACAGTGACTATTTAGATCCCTCTATAGAGTCCCTCATTGAAGCTATTGCACCAAAGAGAATAGTTATTGTAGGGGGTCCTTTGGCAGTTTCCTACAGTGTTGAAGAGAAATTGAGGGAGTACGGTGATGTTATAAGGATATGGGGGCCTACAAGGGTAGAAACCAGTGAGAAGATTCTTAAGAGGATAAATAGTGAGAAAGAGATGGTTTTAGTAAATGGTACAAACTTCAGAGAGATTGTGGAAGTAATCTCCCAGGGTTATACACCTGTTTACTGTTTTATAAATGTTTATAATCCCAACGATGTTGTAAGGATTTATAGGGACGACGGTACCGTTGAGTTGTACTATTTTAAGAGTAGAAGACTTATTGGTAGATATGACAGGGAGTATGTTTTAGAGTTACCTGGCGAGATCTTGGTTCTAAGCCGATGCCCAGATATGGATATAAAGTTTACAAACAACAGGTACATATCTAAATTTGGATATAAACTACTAGACTTAGAGAATACCTCGTTAAGTTCCGACTGTAAGTATTTAGTAGAGGTGAATAAAAATACACCCTCTGTAGTACTCCTCTCAAAGCATCTTAAGATGCCTATAGTATATGATGGTACGAAAACCCTTAGTGGTGATCATGTAATAACTTTTGAAAACGATCCTGTTGATAGTAGCATTACCGTTGCTGTAGATATACTTGTTCTTAAGAGGACTGTGGAACTGTACAGCAAAAATAACGATCTAAAACAATCCCTGTACGAGGCAAAAACACAACTGTGGTCTAAGAATATCCCTGTTGAAAAATACAACATACCTTACTCCTGTTTGGAGGAATATATAGATAAGAAATTAACAAAGCGATAATGTACTGGTTGGGAACTGTTAAATATAAAATAAAGTATAATTATAATCAAAATATAATTAATAATATAATAATAAAATAAAATAAAACGGGATTACTATGAAGATCCTTATATCTGTATGTGGTGAGGGATTTGGACACACTACCAGATGTCTTGCTATAGGGGAAGAGTTATCAAAGGAACATGAAGTAAAATTTATAGCATATGGAAAGAGTATGGATTTTATAAAAAAGTGTAATTACGAAGTTTTTGAAACCTATCCAGAGGTTAAATTAACTGGATACAACGGTAGATTTGATATTAAAGGGAGTATATTCAACAGGGAACATAAGCCTACAAAGGCTATAAAGAGGGAGCTGAAGATAGCAAAGAGGTATAAACCTGATCTCATTATTACCGACTGTAAATACAGTACCGCCCTAGTTGCAAAGTTATTAAATATTCCCTTCTATATAGTTACAAATCAAAATTATACCAGATCCTATGACAATAGAAAGTTCATCGTTTATCCTGTTATGAGGTTCTTAAATATAATAAATAAACAGTCTAAAGGTGTAATAGTACCTGATCTCCCAATGCCCTATACCATCTGTGAGTACAACCTGACTATGTTGGATAACCTTCAGTTTATTGGACCTTTAATTAGATACCGTGTGGATGACTACGAGGATGAAGATGATAATTATATCCTCAGTGTAATAGGTGGGTTTGAATACAGATACAGAATATTAGAGTTGCTAAATGAAATATCCA
>DQVU01000128.1 GCA_015661585.1 Methanothermococcus okinawensis
TAGGATACATGAGGGACTACGCTAAGATGATACATCCTGAGCTGTTCCCCGATGGGGATAATAATTTAAAGTATCATGTAAAAATTGAGTAATTTAGTTAAAACTATTCTATTTTTTTGATTTTTAATATTTTTATAATTTAATAGTAAAATTTTTAAATATTATTTTTATTTAAATTTTTTATTAAAACACCATAGGTGAATATATGAGGATACTTATCAGTCCAAAGGATATAGAGGAGGCTAAAGAAGCCATTGAAGGCGGAGCAGATATTATAGATGTTAAAAATCCGTTGGAAGGTTCCTTAGGTGCAAACTTTCCATGGGTAATAAAGGAGATTAGAGATATTACTCCAAAGGATCGTTTAGTTAGTGCAACGGTGGGAGATGTACCTTATAAACCTGGGACTGTGGCCCTTGCAGCAGTTGGGGCTGCTATAAGTGGGGCAGATTATATAAAAGTTGGACTCTATGGGACAAGATCCTACAGGGAGGCTGTGGATGTAATGAATAAAGTTGTGAAGGCAGTTAAAGAGATTGACGAGAATAAGATAGTTGTAGCTGCAGGGTATGCCGATGCTTACAGGGTAGGAGCAGTGGATCCTCTTGTAATACCTAAGGTTGCCAGGGATTCAGGATGTGACGTTGCAATGTTAGATACTGCAGTTAAAGACGGTAAGAGGTTATTTGATCACTTGAATAAGGAGTTGCTCTCTGAATTTGTGGAGGAAGTCCATAACTACGGCTTAAAATGTGCATTGGCAGGTTCTATAAGGAAAGAAGATATACCTGTATTGAAGGAAATTGGATGTGATATAGTGGGAATTAGGGGGGCAGCATGTACCAAGGGAGACAGAAACAACGGTAAAATAAAAAAGGAGTTAGTTGAAGAGTTAGTAAGATTATGTAAAAAAGAGATATAAATAATCAACGAAATCATTATAATAATCTCAATCCTCTTAGTGAGAATCATCTCTTCCTCCAATGTTCAGGGGTAGATAGGAGATATATTTATATTTTGAGGTGAATAGGAGTTTTTTTATTTTTTATACAACATCTTCATTATTTTTTATCGTGTTATTTTAAAATTATTTTAATAATAAGAAAAATAATAAAAAAGAGAAAAAAACATAATTATCATCTTCCCTCTATCCTTAACATCTGGAGAGGCAAAATTCCTATCTTTAGTAGTGTTATTAACTTCCCAATGGTGATCTTTGCACTGGAAGAATACTAACTCCAATGAAAAGGTTAATATATTAATAAAATTAATTATTAATATTATAATAGATGCCCCTGTGGGCTAGCCAGGATATGCTTGCGAACTGCGGATTCGCAGACTCGGGTTCAAATCCCGACAGGGGCACCATTTATAACTATTATAGGGTGTTAGTATGATATGTTGGTACGGCCACGCATGTTTTAAAGTAGATAGGGTACTGGTAGATCCCTTCATTCCAAACCCTCTTTGTAGTATAGACTACGATAAGGTTGTGGAGGGAGTAGAAGTTATAGCTGTAACCCACGGACACAGTGATCACCTTGGAAGTACAGTGGAGATCTCCAAGAGGTACAATATACCTGTTGTATCTAACCACGAGATTTCAGTATACTTAGGGAGACGAGGAGTTGCTGCAGAGGGAATGAACATAGGGGGGACTGTTAAAATAAAGAACTCAAAATTAACGATGGTTAAGGCGGAACACTCCTCAGATATAGATGAAAATACACCTGGTGGGGTGGCTGCAGGGTATATAATTAACGACAGGGTCTATCACGCAGGAGATACTGGGCTATTTGGAGATATGAAACTTATAGGAGAGATTTATAATCCAAAAGTGGTACTCCTTCCAGTAGGTGGAAGATATACGATGGGACCAGAGGAGGCAGTGAAAGCTGTAGAGTACCTCAATCCAAAGGTATTTATACCTATGCATTACAACACCTTTCCACTGATAGAACAGGATATCTCAGATCTAGTAAAGAAAGTGGAGGAAATGGGAGTTAAGGTAATTGTGCCTAAGGTTGGAGAATGTATAGATATTTAGAGATTTAGGATAAGCGATAGGTATCTATCCTCCTAAGTTTTTAGGAGAGGGAATATAAATAACATCTTTTCATTAAATCAGTCCTTACAACGACTTGGGCTTCATCACTTTCAACTCCTCTCAGGTTTATTGAGGATAAATTATCAATCTTGATCTCTTAGGATGAGGGAAATACTACGGGATTTACAAACTTAATTTTAACCCGAGAAGAAGGTTTCTGGACAATTTTACTCCAACTGAGACAGTTTTTTATGTATGACAGAGACCTTCGTATATCTTATAGTAGGCATTTTCCCTTGTTTCTCTAAATACCCGCTTTATCCACCTCTCAATATTCTCTCCCATTCATCAGGTGTCCAAAAATAACCTGATTTTCCCTTCCTGTCCCACTCTTGTATTGTTTTTAGTAAACACCAAGTAATTTCATCATTTTACTTACTGTACAATTACAGTTAAACACAAAAACTTTTAAAGATCGCTCAAAACAGTCGTGAAAGCGTTAAGTTTTATAGTACTAAAAGGAAGAAAACAGGAGTAAAACGATAAAAGGATGAGTTATGGATTTCATCTGATCGTTTTAAAAACCCTGTAAAGACCAGTCTTTTTCTAGTTGATATAGTATAAAACCTATCTTTATTCCTTGGGGCGATTTTGTTCATGTAATTTGCGAGAAGTAGTTAGATAGGAAGATAGGAATATTCGTTCCACCTATGAAGAATTACTGGGAATACTTAAGAAAATAAAGGCGTCCTAACCGAAATCGGAATATTTCTAAGATTCTACTCTTTATAATCTTTTTCTGCTTACTAAACGTGAGAGAAGAAACTTATACCCCCTCTAGAGAAAGTTACAAATGCAAGGGACTTACAGGGTGTGAAACTTGGACTTCCTGAGACTCTATATGATCTCGATGATCTCAATTATCTTTGGTTGTATCTTAGCTGAAATCTTGAGTGAGACCAATTTGATAAGACTCCTTGAGATCAAAACCTCTAGAATAGCAAAGTTTGGTATTCATCCGTCTTTAACTACAATTCCGGCACTCTATCTTGTAAACCCGAGGGTCGCTCATGCAAAAGCTTCTGTTCTATTGAAAAAAGGACTAATTGAGCCAGTGGATCTTTATATAGCCATCCTTGCTTCAAATCTTTCGTTGAGGGTTATGTATGTTTATCGCTATTATCTCCCCGTGCTTTTACCTCTCTTGGGGATTGTAACGCTTTATTTCATTGGTCTGAGAATCCTCTTTGATTTTTTTCTGGTTTTTGTGGTTTTGATGATTGGTCGTAGAAGATACAAAGATGTAAGAGTCATCTACAATAATAACAGGATTAATCTTGACTTTTCTGGGAAAGCTTTCAAAAATGGATTGATGAAGGGGCTAAAAACCTCACTAAACTTCGCTTTAAAATTTACGCCTCTTTTTCTATTGGTCGTGCTTATGCTCAAGTCGGGTATCTCTGATATGATATCCCCTACCCTTTCCCCCCTCCTTGAAAAACTAGGTTTGGACCCTCTGGGTATTACCTACCTCACAACTACCATCTTCAGCCCAACGGCTGCTTATGGAATACTTAAGGTGATGCTGAGCTATAATTACCCGATGCAAAAGATCCTAGGTTGCATGTTTCTTGGAAATGGGCTCTTTGTTCTTCTCAGTGAAAGCTGGGTCAGGATTCTACCCTTTTATTCTGGAATATATCCGAAGAAAGTGGCCTTAAGACTTCTCTTCCTTCAGGTGGGATTACCTTCCCTTTACAACATCCTTCTGGCAATTCTTTTACTTAAACTCTAAAATTCTGATATTCTTGATGATTTATTTTGTGTTTGGTTTTGTTCATTAGATTTTCCACCTCCTTAAATTCTCAGCTAGGGTATTCAGTTCTTCACTAGAATTAACAATCTCCTCCATAGTACTCCATGTAAGGCAGAGGACAACGACGAGATTTTACTTTCCACTGTATTAGCTCTTTATTGGGTATATATCTCAGGATGTTTTTTTAATACTCTGACAATGAGAATTTCTGGCATGATATAAGGGTCATCTCACAGTTTGTAGTTGGAAGAGATTAGGAAAACCCCTTTCTCCAATATTGAGGAGTTGGTAATATTATCTCTTTATACTTTCAAAAATTTATATTTCGAGGTAAATAGAGGTTTTTTTTATTTTTTAACAATCTTTTTCCTTATTTTTATCTTATTATTATTTTTATAATCATTTTTATCTCTATTGATGGAAACTGGGTTTTTTATTATTTTTATCGAGCTCATCGATAGTTGTTGTTTAGTTTAAAAATAAAAATAATAATAAAAATATATGAAAAGATAAAAATCTTTAAACACTGGTAAATACTATAAAGAGATAAAATACCTAACTTGAACCTTCCCTGGATACTAAAGGAGTAGAACAAGCCCTCCCAACAGGACTGAAGTTTATTATTTAATTATAATTTAAAAGCTATGTTCTTGACTATAATAATCATCTTAAAACATCCCACTTACAAACCTGTAGGTTCTCTCATCCTTCGGATCCTTGAACACCCTCTCAGTCTCACCAACTTCAACGATCTCCCCCCTCTCTATATAAGCCACCCTGTCTGATAGCCTCCGAGCCTGGAGGAGATCGTGGGTTGTAAATATTACAGTTTTTCCCTTTCTCTTCAACTCCTTTATAGTACCTTCTACAACCTTGATATTCTCAATATCTAAGTTAGATGTTGGCTCATCGAAAATATATACATCTATGTCCAACACTAAAGCCCTCGCCACTGCAACCCTCTGCTTCTCCCCACCACTTAACCTCTTGGCATTTTTATCCCTTAAATCCAAGATCCCAAGGTATTCCAACACCTCATCCACCTTCTCTTTAATATACCCCTTACAGTATCCTCTAACCTTTAACCCGTATGCAACATTTTCAAAGACTGTGCCTTTAAACATTACAGGGTTCTGAAAAACCATGGTTATACATTTTCTTACCTTTTCAGGATCTTTTTTAACATCTATACCTTTAAATAGATAAGTTCCCTCGAAATCAACATCTAAGGCAGAAATTATCTTAAGTAAGGTGGTTTTCCCAGCACCACTGTATCCCAAAATCGCCAAAGCCTCCCCTTTATTTACGGTAAGATTAACATCCTTAAGGGCTACCTTATCCCCAAAGGTTTTAAAAATCCCCTTTAGAACTATCATGAGTCTGCCCACCTTCTCTGTATATAATTAACTGTCATGGATATAAGATATACCAGAGACAGTAGTATAATCCCCAGTGCAATCGCCATACTTATCTCCCCCCTTGTGACATACATCTGAATTGCTGTAGTTAATACCCTCGTGTTCATCTCCCCTCCTTTTATAAAGATGTTTCCCCCTATCATAAGGGCTACTCCCAGTTCTGCAATGGCCCTGTTGAATGCAGCCATTAGGGACAGTAATATACCAGGAGATGTTTCCTCAATAACCTTCATCATCATCTGGGTTTCATCTGCTCCTAAGGTTAGTGCCAGGTATCTTACATCTTCCTCTATACTCTCTATAGAATTTACTGTAATACTCACAACGATAGGTAAGATCAGTATCATCTGGCCGAGACTTATACCTGTAGTGGTGTAAAGTAGGTTTAGAAACCCCAAGGGCCCAGCAGGTGCCAAAAAGAGGTAGAGAATAAGCCCAAGTACTACTGTGGGAATACCCATCAACCCGTTAAAGATAGATTTTATAACATCTTTACCTTTAAAATCTGAGAGTCCCAGAATTACCCCTATAGGAACACCTATTAATCCAGCGTATAAAGTAGCCAGTCCAGATACCTTTATACTTCTAAGGAGTATATCGTAGAGTTCAGGATCTCCACTGATTATAAGTTTAAAGGCTTCAAGGAGTCCCTCGATTATATAGTCCCAGGCCATCCCTATCTCTCTGAAAATTGTTTAAAAAATAATTAAAAGAATAAGGGTTATAGGTTATTCTACTTCATTAGTATCCACTGTTTTATTCTATTTTTATTAATTATAAAAAAATAAATAATAAATAGTAAAAACTTATAAAAAAAGATTTCATTAATATACAGTTTAATTCGGGATAAAAACTTTTTATCTCCATATAGTCCTTAATTTTCCAGTTTATACTGAGTACTGGAGGGATAAACGAGATTTCTGTTAACTACTCTTCTTAGAAGTACTAATTTCCCAATGAAGATGAAATTTTTATTCTTATTAGGTTTTTTATTCTATTATTTTTAAATTTTTATTATCATTATTATTTTTAATCAGATTTTCTAAATTCAAAGAATGTAAGATCCTCTCCATATCTAAAATCCTTTGGACACTCTGTTAAAATACCTTCATCTTCTATAAATCCATACTCCAGTATCCAGGTGAAGAAGGGCTCCTCCCTATTTTCCAGCACCTTTGCAACAGGGTTGAATAGGGGCTTTCCAAACTCCTCTCTACCAAATTCTCCAATAACCTTCTGCCCCTCCTCTCCAGTTAGCCACTTAGCTAGGAGAATTGCATCGTTATAATTCTTCTTGTACTTCTCAGGGTTTATCAGAATTATACTGTAAATATTTATCAACTCACTACCTCTATCAACTAGTATATCTAAGTTATTTATTATCCCCTCCCCTCTGTACTTTAGATACGTTGCCGTATCTGATAAGGTATATGCCCTCTTGGCATCAGTTACTTTAAGTGTATTACCCATTCCAGATCCTGTTCTATATACCCATTCCTCCTCTTTTATCTCTGAGTAGTTGTATCCTGCCAAATTCCAGAGGTTTATCTCCTTGGTATTAGTACCTGAACCGTCATCCCTTGTAACCCATATTACCTTACCCTCCCTTCCTGCCTCTGCTATCCTTTTAAGGGCGGTAACTGGTGGAAGTCCCCTGATCCCTGCAGGATCGTCCTTGGGACCTACAATAATAAAGAAATTATATGCAAAAACTTTTCTATTTACCCCATAACCTTCCTTCATGAACTCCAACTCCTTGCTCCTGGCATGTACTATGATAGCATCACATACACCATTTTTTGCATCTTCGATGGCAGCTCCCGTTCCCTTTGGAATAAACCTCAACTCTATGTTGTACTTACTCTTAAATATCTCTGCTATGATGTCTAGAAATCCGGTGTCGTATAGACTTGTTGTAGTGGAGATTGTAAGGTATCTGACATTACCCTGGGTTTGATAGTTATAAAGGAGAAGGCCCCCCGTTATTACTATTACTAATCCTAATAATATCAGAACACTTCTCTTCATAATATCCCATACTTCTGTTGGTTAATCAAATATAGTTAATTATTATAATAAAGTTAATGTATATTAATAATATAAATATTTTTCGATTTTTTAGGATTTTAACAAAATTTAAAAATACGATATCGAAATCGTACTAAAAACAAAGAATCTAGACGAGATACGGATAATTAAATTAATATAGTGGATAGTATAATAAGAATTAACCGTAAAAGAAATAGAAAATGGTGATAATATGAAAGCAGATGCAGTTAAGATAGCAGATGGTATATACTGGGTAGGAGTACTAGATTGGGATATAAGAAAATACCACGGATACACCTTGAAGGGTACCACCTACAACGCATACTTGGTATTTGGAGATGAGAAGGTTGCTATAATAGACAACACCTATCCAGGAACCTCTGCTCAGATGTGGGGAAGGATAAAGGATGCCTTCGAGAAGGAAGGTAGGGAGTTCAAGATAGATGTAATCGTACAGAATCACGTAGAGAAAGATCACTCTGGAGCACTACCTGAGATCCACAAGAAGTTCCCAGAAGCTCCAATCTACTGTACAGAGGTTGCTATTGAGGGATTGAAAAAGCACTACCCATCCTTAAAGGATGCTCCATTTAAGGCTGTAAAGTCCTTAGATAGTGTAGATCTTGGAGGTAAAACATTAACATTCTTAGAGGCACCACTCCTTCACTGGCCAGACAGTATGTTCACATTCTACAACGAAGGAGGAATACTCTTCTCAAACGATGCATTTGGTCAGCACCTCTGCTACCCAGTACATATGAGGTTTGATAAAGATATCCCAGAGTACGTCCTGATGGATGCAAACAAGAAGTTCTACGCAAACTTGATTACACCACTCTCCAAGTTGGTATTGAAGAAGTTCAAAGAGGTTATAGACTTAGGACTCTTAGAGAAGATCAAGATGATCGCTCCATCCCATGGACAGATATGGACAGATCCGATGAAGGTAATAGAGGCCTACCAGAACTTTGCAACTGGTAAGTGTAAGGACAAGGCTACAATAGTATATGATACAATGCACTACTCAACTCAGAAGATGGCTCACGCCTTTGCAGAGGGACTGATGAGCGAAGGTATCGAGGTAGTAATGTACTTCCTCCACGAAGACGAGAGAAGTGAAATCGTCAAGGATATCTTAGACAGTAAGGCGGTACTCTTTGGAGCACCTACAATATACGACGAGCCATACCCATCACTGGGAGATCTGATATACTACCTGAGAGGGTTGAAGTTCAACAGGACAGGGTTGAAGAGGTTGGCAGTTGTCTTTGGATCCATGGGAGGTAACGGTGGAGCTGTCGAGATACTCAAGAAGGAGATAGAAGCCTGTGGCTTCAACGTACTTGACGCCTACGAATTGTACTACGTACCAACTGAAGATGAGTTGGAGAAATGCTACAACATGGGTAAGAGATTAGCTGCAAAGATAAAGGAGATGTAAATATCTCCTTTATATACTTTTTGATTATATTGTTTTCACTGTTTAAGGTTATTATAACTTACTAAAATTATTATAAAAATTAGGGGGTGAGAAGCCTATGGTTAATGTAGAGTTGATAAATGAACACAAGATAGGTATTACAAAGGGTACAGATTTAGAGAAAGAGGTTGAGGCAAACTTTAAAGGGGAGTGTACAGAGGTAGGTCTATACCTGGCAATGGCAAGACAGGCTCAGAGGGAGGGATTACCAGAGGTTGCAGAGGTATTGAGAAGGATAGCCTTTGAAGAGGCTGAACATGCAGCTCACTTTGCAGAGATGAATGGAATTATATCTGAGAACTTGAAGGAGAACATCGAGAAGATGTTGGAAGGAGAGTGCAAGGCAAACAAGGAGAAGAAGGCTGCCGCTAAGAAAGCCAAGGAGTTAAATATCGATCCTGCCCATGACTTCTTCGATGAATCAAGTAGAGACGAAGCAAGACATGCCATGATGTTGAAGGGATTGTTGGAGAGGTACTTCAAGTAAATAACCTTTAGTGGTTTAGTAACATCATACATTTGCTCTTTTCTTTTTTAATATTCTCGGGGAACACTCCTGAACACTGGAGAAGAATGTGAATTCTCTATAACAGGATAGGTATATGAAATGTCGTCAAAGCTACTATATGTTTATCTAAAGAAAACATTCCACTTTTTAACTACAAACTACTAGGTGTCTCCTATATTATAGGTGAATTCATTATCTTATTTCTGTGTTCAGAAGACATTCTAAGGGAGATATAGGTGATAAGGTTTCCATCATCTTTTATTAGTATTTATTTTTATTACTTTCATAAGAACTAAGATAACAACAATTATTATTATACATTATTACTTCACGATGATATATTAATATCTATTAAAATCTTTAATTATTGTCAATACTATTTTTAAGATAATATTTATTTTATTATTAAGGGTTTATATTTTTTTTACAACTATATAATAATAAGAAAATATAAGGGATATTGTGGAGATAATAAAATGGTCCAAAGATCTAGAATCGGGTATAGAGGCATTTGACGGAGAGCATAAGGTACTTATAAAAACGATAAATCAAATATATACTCTAATGAGGGAAGGAAATAAAGATAAAGCAAAAAGAATACTGGTTGATACAGTAGTTGCCTATGCAGATAAACACTTTAAACATGAAGAAGAAGTTATGGAGAGGTACAACTATCCCAAGGAGAAATTAGATGGTCATAAAAAAATGCATAATTTTTTTGTTAAATACCTTGTAGAAACTCTCCTTCCAGAGATTGAAAAGGGAGATGACAAGAAGTTTAACGAGGCACTGAATTTTATAGTTGGATGGCTTATTATGCATATAAAGAATATGGATGTAAATGGATATGGAAGGTGGTTTAAGGAGAGAAACATAGAGGTACGTGATAAGATGGTAGAGATATAGTCCTAGTTTCTATCAAGTGTAGTTAAAAAATAATAAATGTGATATAAGGAGAAATTCTGTCATAATATAAAGGACATCTAACAGTTATACTTAGAAGATATTCAGAGGATCACTCTTCCTCCAATGTTTAGGTAGGGGTGTAGAGAGATCTTAATTATAAAAATAATAAGAATAAAAAAATAATAATACAACTGTAGTATCACATTCTAATCTTTATCTCAGTGCTCAGAAAAATTTTAAAATTTTATATATGAGATGATAGGAGTTTTTTTTATTTTTTAAACTTTTATACAACCCCACAGTGCAATCCAGAATATAAGACTTATATTTTTTACTTTTCACCTATTATATCCTTTATTTGGTTTTAACAGTTTAATATTTTTTTATTTTTTTACTATTTTTATTCTAATTATTATAGTTTAAATTTTTCTTATTATCTTATTATCTTTTGGAGTTAGAGGTAAAGTTATTTCAACTCCTCTAGTATTATTGCAGGACATATCTTTTTAACACCCTCTATTTTACCTAACTTGTTAAAGAGTATCTCAGATAGTTCTCTACCATCCCTTGCCCAGATCTCAGTCATGATCATATGGTCTCCAGTGGAAGTCCATACCTTTTTTACCTCCTCAAATTCACAGAGTTTCTTTGCAACTGTGAGGAAATCCTCGGGGTTAGTATCAAATCCAGTTAATGCAACTACGTTGTACCCAATTTTAGAGGGTTCCACCTCTGCCCTGTAGCCCTTAATAACACCTTCCTCCTCCATCTTTCTAATCCTCTTCCTTACAGAACTTTCACTGGTGTTTAACATTTTCGCAATCTCTGTGTAGGGTTTTCTACCATCCTTCATCAATATTTCAAGTATCTTCATATCTTTCTCGTCCATGCTACCACTAATTATAAATATTTATTTTTTATTAAAAAATTATAATCTTTATTATTTTTATAATTTTATCTTAGGTGACATCTTGGTTGTAAAGATAGTAGTAGATAAAGATAAATGTGTAGGATGTGGGAGATGCTACGATGTATGTCCAAAAGGTCCTTTAATATGGAAGGTAGATGAAGATAAAAAGTACTACGCCTACGATACAAGTTACTGCCACAACTGTAAGTTATGCACAGGTAGGTGTCCTACCAATGCTATATCTATAATCAAAGAGGGTGTTTAGGGGTTGTTATGGATATCATCCACATGTTGGAGACCTACAGAATATGCCATCCCACGGAAACCTGGGATAGAATAAACCCCATTCTCAATAGGATAGGTGTTAAAAACATAGAGAGAATAGATTATCTAGATAGGATAGGTATTCCCGTGTATGCGGTAGAGAGGATAACTGAAGATGGTGTAGTATATCATCTAGGTAAAGGGCCTACAGATATACAGGCAAAGGTTTCAGGGTCTATGGAGGCTATAGAGAGATACTCTGCAGAGTTGAAACCAGAGGACAGGGATAGACTTAAAGATAAACCTGATAACCCTGTAGATATAAGGGAACTTGTTCTACCTGTAGATGTATATAGATATCTTGGAGGGAAAAATGATATCAAAGGTATCAAGTGGATAGAGGGATTCGACATTATAAACCAGTGTACCTTAGATGTACCTGCAGAGGGAGTATTCCATCCCTACAGGGGGAAACTATTTAGGAGTCATACAAATGGTATAGCCTCTGGTAACAACCTGTACGAGGCTATCCTCCATGGAGCCCTTGAGGTTATAGAGAGGGATGCCTGGAGTATTGCAGAACTCTCTGGAAATACCTATAGGAGGATAGATGTAGAAGGGGCGAAAAATCCCTTGATACATGAACTGTTGGAGAGGTTTGAAAGTGCTAATATAAATATTATACTTAAAGATCTTACGGGGGATGTAGGTATTCCCACTGTTGGGGCGGTATGTGATGAGGAGGTATGGAGGGATCCTGCCCTCCTATGTATAGGTGTAGGATGTCATCTCCATCCTGAGATTGCAGTTATCAGGGCTCTTACTGAGGTGGCTCAAAGTAGATCTACCCAACTTCACAACAAGAGAAGGGATACTGTAAGGGGAGAGATAGTAAGGAAGGTAGGTTATGAGAGGATGAAGAGGATCCACAGAAGGTGGTATCAATACAGAGAAACTGTAAATATAGAAGATATAGAAAACTGTGCAAGTTATAACCTAAAGAAGGATCTAAAAACACTGAAGGAGAAACTGATAGAGGCAGGATTTGACAAACTTATATACGTAAATCTGAAAAAAACAGAGGTGGATACTGTAAGGGTTATAATACCGAGGATGGAGGTTTATTCAATGGACAGAGATAGAATATCTCCCTGGGCAAAGGAGAGGATTAAAAAAATGAGATCTATCCGATAGTTATCTTCCCGTTGTTCCACTCAATATATACATCTCCCATTCTGGACATATCCAATATAGGCACCCTCCCAGGTGTTGGATGGATACCCATCTTTTTCTGGAACTCTGTCTGCTCCTGGAAGGTACCACTATTCACCATCACAGTACCTTTATAGGTGCCATAACCGTTTATATGTATATGCCCAGCGTGGAATACATCTGGCTCCTTATGGATGACTAGGTAATCCATATGTTCAGGTGCTATAGGACATCTACCTCCATAAGTAGGACATAGGTGTCTCCTCTTCAACAGTTCCCTCATTATAGAGGGAGGATCTGTATATTTAGCAGAAGGTACCTGTCCTACGATATCGTCAAAACTTCTACCGTGGTATATCAGAAAATCCAACCCATGGACGTTTACATATCCAGGATTACTTATAAATGTAATGTTGTCTAAACTGTCGAATAACTTCAACACCCTTTCAGGTAATACAGGTTGAGGTTCTGCAGGCCTTACAGCGTCGTGGTTTCCAGGGGATATAATTATATGTATATGTTCAGGTACCTCCTCCAAGTATGTTGCAATTTCAGAATACTGTGCCATAATATCTATCTCGTAGAGATCCTCCTCCTGCCCTGGATATACACCAACCCCATCTATGAGATCACCTGCTATAGAAATGTACTTCAACCTACTGACGATCTTCTCCTCTATACCTCTACTTATCTTACCGTTTAGTATTTCTATAAATCTTCTAAATGTCTTTTCTAGGAACTCCTTACTCCCTACGTGGATATCAGATAGGAAAGCAGTGTATATCTTTTCATCAATACTCCTCGGTGTTCTTGGAGTTATATCTGGTCTTATACACTCATTTGCAAAGAATATGTCCCCACTGTTTGATACATAGCCTATAAATCCAACAACTTCATCTAACAGTATATCGTCAGGTAATTCCCCCTTTGCTATCTTGTCCTTCATTAGTATTACTGTAAAACTAGTTTTTTCATCCTCTATCTCCACCTTCCTATGTCCCTTCTTCGTAGTACTTATATCGGAGACTATCCCAACGATGAACACATCACTTTCCCCTTTCATCTTATACAACTTCTCCAAGGGATAGGCTTTCCTCTTTACCTTCCTCTCTATCATCCCCTTTATCCTGTTGTATCTATCTCTGAAGTACTTTATAAAATCCTCTATATTACCTTCACATGTAGATTTACCTGTAACATCCCACTCTTTATATACACTTATTCTACTCTCTATATCCTTAGCTATGTAGTTTATTCTACGATTTATACTGTTTCTTATAGATCTTATCTTAGATATTCTTTTTTTTCTCTCCTCCTCCATTTTAATTAAGGTATCTTCAGTTTTTTCTACAACCTCTGTGGATGTATTCTCAACAATATTACCCCTAACTTCAGTAGTATTAGATGTGGTATTATCAACTATCTCACAGACAGGAGATGAACTACTATCGAGCACCTCAGTACTACTCTCTAGAATCTCCTCCTCGTTATTTATCCCATCTCCTATGTAGTATTTTAGAAAATTACAGTTTTGATACGTTCTTATAACGTCCTCTAAGTTATGGTTTAAAAAAATATTTAAAAAATAGTCGTCTAGTACTATAAATGTATCATTAATACTTTTAAATTCCTTAATTTTCCTTAGTAAAACCTCCCTCTCCTTCTCTGACATACTGTTTATTCTACGGTAGGACTCAGGAGTTAGAAGAACTTCAATATCTAAAAAATCCTCCAACATATTTTCCCTTTTGGAGTATTTAAAAGATTGTTAATAATTATTGATAGAATTAGGTTTAAAAGATTGGTTTTAAAATCCAAAGAAGTAGAATATTCTTTCTATTATTTCCCTAATAGAGGCAAATATTGTCTCAATTATTCCACTTGGAGTTTCACTCTCTTTTGTGATATTTGACATATTTTCCATTACTTCACTCTCGTTGGATACAACAGACAGGTTATTATTCATTGTAGTTGATAGGGATATATTTTCTGTGGTGTTGATATATAATTTAACA
>DQVU01000070.1 GCA_015661585.1 Methanothermococcus okinawensis
ATATTAAGTATCTTTTCATAATTTCCCTCCTAGTTGATAAGGGATATCTCTATTTTAATTAATAATTACCTTAAAACCATTCTCATCAAAATAATTAAAATTATTAATAAAAATAATATAATAATAATATAAATAATTATTCATTACAAAAAAATAACTAAGTTATCAAATCACTTAGAAGAGATCTTCCCTTGATATCCAGGTTGAATTAAAATTCCAAAATAATATAATTTTCATAATGCAGTATTTCTTAATTTTCTAATTAAAGAGGATTAACATCTCTTATTAACCGTCTTCAACATTTCTTCTACATTGGAATATACACATCTTTTAATTATGAAGTTGAAATTTAGGTGAATCAAAGTACGGTGATTCCATGGATAAAATCGAGTCTATTGTAAAACACGGTTACTCTTTAGCACAGGAGATAGGAGATGTTCTACTGGTATTTACCGAGACAGGTAAAACTTATAAAATACTTAAAAAATATCTAGATAAAGAATGTGAAAAAAATGAGGGGAAAGACTTAAAGGTAGTTGTAACTACACCAAATGAGGATACCTACTCCTACTTAAAAAATGAGAAGAAGATCATACCAATATTTCTAAGGTATAGAAACAGATACAAATCTGCTATGATAAAACAGGCTATGATAAAACTCTTTGAGAACAACCTCGTTAAAGAGGGGGATACTGTAGTAACTATACTGGGAACTCCCAGAGTACCTGGTGATATAGATACCATCTCTCTAATAGAGGTATCCTCCAACGACTTTCTACTAAAATTCTACAGGTTTATCAACTCCCTGGAAAGTATCAAGAGGTTGGTAGTTAGCGAGGTATTGGATATAGCCATGGAGTTATCCATTGAGGGGAAAGAGGGAAAGCCTGTTGGAGCCATATTTGTAGTAGGAGACAGTGAAAGGGTCCTTAAAATGTCCAGCCAACTTATACTCAACCCTTTTAAGGGACATGATGCTGTAATATTCGATAAAAGGGTAAGGGGTACAATAAAGGAACTTGCAGGTATAGATGGTGCCTTTATAATCGGTGATAAAGGAGAAGTTATATCTGCAGGTAGGTATTTGGAGCCCTTAAGTTGCACCTTAAATCTACCTCTAGGTCTTGGAGCCAGGCATTACACTGCTGCAGCAATTTCAAAACACACAAAAGCAATAGTTATTACAGTCTCTGACTGTGGTGGTGTAGTTAGGATATTTAAAGATGGGGAAATAGTTGTAGAGATCGATCCCAACAGGTTGGATCGTGAATCTTTTATCCCATGTATCTGAATATATAGATGTATCTTGACATTAAAAAATGGTGGGGATACTGGGATTTGAACCCAGGTCCGGGGATTTCTCCTGCTCGGGGTTGGTCCAAGCCCATATAGGCACTTGGAGTCCCCGATGATAGGCCAGACTACACCATATCCCCACCAACATCCCCTAAAAGAATAGGAGTTAGTGGTATATATATTTTTCGGATTCATGAACTGTTTTGGATTTAAGCAACAATGCTGATTCACCTCTGATTCCCTCAGTTGTTATTAAATATTCGATAATATCTTTTTAGTATGTTGTTATCTCGATAGCCCATAAAAATAAAATAAAAATTTAAATAATATTAAATAATAGATTATAATAACATTATAAAACAGAAAAGGTGATAGGATGGAAATAAATGGGGTATATATAGAAGACACCTTTGCCGAGGCATTTCCTATATGGGTTTCAAGGGTTTTAATAACTGCAGCTACAAAGAGACTTGCAAAAATAGCGGCAAGGGAGGCTACAGGGTTTGGATGTTCAGTTATAATGTGCCCTGCAGAGGCAGGAATTGAGAAGTACGTACCTCCAACAAAGACACCAGATGGAAGGCCTGGTTTTATAATTGAGATATGCCATCCGAAGAAGTCAGAGTTGGAAAAGCAACTCTTGGAGAGACTTGGACAGTGTGTCTTAACTGCTCCCACTACTGCAGCATTTGACGCCATGGGTGAGGATGCAGAGGAGCATGTTAAGGTAGGGTTTAAGTTGAAGTTCTTTGGAGACGGTTACGAGAAGAAGGATAAGTTAGGAGATAGGACAGTATATAGGATACCTATAATGGGAGGGGAGTTCATAGTGGAGAATAAATTCGGTATCAAGAAGGGAGTTGCAGGGGGGAACTTCTTCATAATGGCAGATACTAACATGACTGCACTGGTGGCGGCAGAGGCTGCAGTAAATGCCATCAGATCTGTAGATAAGGTAATAACTCCATTCCCTGGGGGAATAGTAGCCTCTGGTAGTAAGGTAGGTGCCTCAAATCCAAAGTATAAATTTATGACTGCTACTACAAACCACAAGATGTGCCCAACACTTAGGGACGTTGTAGAGGACTCCGAGGTTCCAGAGGATGTAAATGGAATATACGAGATCGTGATAGATGGAGTAGATGAGGAGTCTGTTAAGGAGGCTATGAGGGTAGGTATCTTAGCGGCAACAACTGTGAAAGGTGTTAAGAAGATAACTGCAGGTAACTACGGGGGTAAGTTAGGTAAGTATCAGATAAAGTTAAGGGAGTTATTTGAATAATTATTTTATTATTTTTTATTTTTATTATTATTTTAAAAAAGTTTTACAGGGGATTTAATTTGAAGGTAAAATACCTGTTAAAAAATAACACCTACGGAGAATTTACACTGAATAAATCCTTCAATACCTACAGGGGGAAGTTGATAAAGTTCGACTTCAACGGGCCCTTAGAAGGAGTTGTAATGTTGAATAAGAAAAATCATTACTATTTTTATCCCTTAAGAGCCCTCCATATGATAAAACCTGAGAATCATGTACCTACAAATATCCTACCTAAAACCTCCCTTCCTACAAACCCAAAGAATATCCACGTTAAAGAGGCACTCTCAAGGATAGTAGGTAGAACCTTAAAGGTTGGATACAACAACCCTAAGACAGCTTATTTGGGAAGACTCTTAGGATTTACAAGGGGGGTTTTTTCCTGGACTCTCGCCCTGGAAATTCATGGGGAGATATACCTGTTGATAAACCCCAACTACTTTATATATTACGGTACCAAATGGATTATCCCTAGAAACAACCCTCCATATGTGCCACCGGTACTTGTAAACTTAACAAAAACTACTCAGTATCTAAAGAAATCTCTCTTGGAGGAGGTATTCTTAGAACCGATGTATCCCCGTATAAATATAGACAACAGGGCGTATGTATATCCCTATGGTGTAGTTTCAAAGGATGAGGATTTGAAGAGACATATAGAGGCTGTCCTAAAGGAGCATGGTCTCTACTTCTATAAAGAACAGAATTATATCTATCAAAATTAAAATTATAAATCTTAGTTCCCATCAAAGTGGTGATTAAAAAAGATATTATTTTTTAACTATCACTTTGATAGGGTAATTTTATACCATATTCATTACTTAAAATCTCGACAAGTTTATTTAAGGTTTTAGATATACCATTTTCTGATCTTTCAACTAAATTTTTCCCAGTTAGTATATTTCCATATACATCAGTTGTAAATAGGTATCTCCTGTTATCTGTAAGGATACATATACCTCCTCTACCAATACCTGCTGTAGTCCCTATTGCTATATTACACCTTAACTTATCTTTCAATCCCTTTGCCATTAAATATGCTACCTCGATATCCTTTTTTTCATTGTATACTTTGGCGTATCTGTAGGTGTAATCTGAAGGTGGTAGTTTTATATCTAGAATACTTTCTATAACATCCCTCTGAGGTAGAAACATCGATGCTATAACGTATATATTTTTATTAAAAATAGGATAATAGGGATGTCCCTTTACATCTTCGTATCCCATAGCCATTTTATGTAGAATAACACCTATCCTCCCATGTGTAAAACACTCTGCAGTGGCAACAGAGAGCATAGTATTACCCTTGGGAACTGTTATTAACTCTCTATTTATACTATAATAAAAAAATCTAATTCCCATCAAATTAAAAATATTAAACAAAACTATTTATACTAAAACCACTGAGAACCTCGAGAAAAATATAAAAATAATAATTATAAATGAGTTCCATCAACAGGAGAATTTAACCTTTTTAGATATTCAGTCATATTCAGGGAAAGGTAGTATAGA
>DQVU01000161.1 GCA_015661585.1 Methanothermococcus okinawensis
CCCGGGGGGGATTTGAACCCCCGACCACCTGATTACAAGTCAGGCGCTCTACCAGGCTGAGCCACCGAGGCATTTCACTTGCACACAAAATAAATGCATTTCTCATATATAAACTTTTCGGTTCATCTCTTCAATTAGAAAATTTTATATAGGAGAATTACAGTTGTTCATAGTAGTGTATATAGTCAACACAACTATAATATAATAAAATAATTAAAAAACTTTAAATAGATTATTGTAATTATTAATACTATTTATTAACACATAGTTAAAATACATCCAGGTGACATGATGGATATTAAAGAATTAGGCAAAAAGTTAGAGGAGTTGTTGGGATTGGAGTATCCCGCAGTTGCTGTAAAACTTGCTAAATCTAAGGATGAGATCCCTGAAAATTATAGAGAAATAGAAGATCAGATAAGGCACTGTGAAATGGTCCAGATAGCAAGGAAGGAAGGGAAGAAATTCTACGCCACCTTGGATAAACATGCATGTAAAGGAGGAGCTTACGCAATAGGAATCCTCCAAAACCCCCCAGAACCCTTGGCCACAGGTAAGTTGTACCACAAGTTAGGTAACTTTGAAACTGAGGAGGCTGCAATAAGGACTGTAGAAGCTATACCTAGGGTTAAGGAAGAGATATATGCCAGTGTGTATTCACCTCTAAGTGGTGCAGACTTTGAACCAGACTCAATACTGGTTATAGCCACGCCAAAGAAGGGTTTAAGGTTGGTACAGGCCTTACTCTACAAAGAAGGTGGAAGATTTCAGGGAGACTTTGCAGGTATTCAGTCCCTATGTGCAGATGCAGTGGCTGCTGTAAAGGTAAGAGGAGTTGCAAACGCTACATTGGGATGTAACGGTTCTAGGAAGTACGCCCGTATAGAGGATGGGGAGATGATACTTGCATTCCCACCCTCTGATTTAGAGAATATCGTCAATGCTTTAGAACACTTCAAAGAAGTCTGGGGATAATAAAAAAGTAGGAGGTAATGTATATGGTAAAAATAATAGTATTCACCTCTCCAATGTGTCCTCACTGTCCCCCTGCAAAGAGAGTTGTTGAAGAGGTAGTTGCAGAGATAGGTAAAAATATAGAAGTAGAATATATAGACGTTATGAAGGAGCCTGAAAAGGCTGCAGAGTACGGAATAATGGCAGTACCTACTATAGTAATCGATGGAGAGGTTGCCTTCGTTGGAGCACCTACAAAGGAGGCATTGAGAGAAAAAATAGCCAAATATATTTAAATTTTTAATGTTATAATTTTTATTAGAGTAATATCGATATACTGATATCTATGAAACTATGGATATTCTGTAAATATGATAATCCAAAAAACCTCGGTGAAGACAGTTTTGTAATAAACTGTGGCATATGCAGAGGCATAGATACTTTAAACTCTATTAAAATTATATTAGAGGAGTATCAAGATGAGATAGAGGAGATAGTTTATCCTGAATGTAATATCTTAAGGAATGTATTAGATAATAAAAAATAAAGATGATACGATGATAAGGGAGATATCAGTTAAGGGTTTAAGAAGTCCTGAAATATTAGTTACATCTATACTCAATAAGATAAAGAAGGGTCTGCTAATTGTTGAAACAGAGGGTGAATACCAGATAAAGGCCATAAAGGATCTTGCAGATAAGATGAATTACAAGGTAGAGGTTGATAACAACATCGTTAAAATACACGTTGGAGAGATCGAGGCTTCAAAATCTATAAACGTTGTTGGGGCAACCTGTCCAGGACCTATAATGATAGTATCAGATATACTGGAGAAAATGGATATTGGAGAAATATTAGAGATAATAGCAGGTAAAAATGCCCTAACCGATCTAACAGAGGGATTGAAAGGTATTGGCCATGAGGCACTCTCTGTTGAGGAACTTGAAGATGGAAACTACAGGATACTGGTAAAGAAGGGGGAGAAGAAAAAGGAGAATACAACATCTGTAAGTATAGAGGAGATATTTATCATCAACACCACCGGCACTGGAAATGCAGAGAGGGCGTACTCCACCTTCATGATGGCAGATATTGCTCTAAGGATGAAGTTGAAACCAACTATATTTCTCATGTTAGATGGTGCCAGTTTAGCCCAGAAAGGTGAATGTGATAAGGTAAAACACCCTGCATTTCCCAAGTTAAGTGATCTAGTAAAGGATATTGTAAAGAAAGGTGTTAAAATCTACGTATGTGAGTTAAGTGCACAGTTTAGAGGAATCACTCGAGAGAACTTAGAGGAAGGCTTTGAAATTGCAGGAGCTCCCACATTCTTCAACTACCTTTCAAAACCTAACGTTAGACCAGTATGGTTGTAAGTATCTAAATACTCTCTAAGATAATAAAAGAATAAGTATTAAGAAGATAGAAGGTGGTTAAATTGGATAATAGTGTAATATCTTTAGTATCTTTAGCTGTACTCTTTGGGAGTATGCTCTCAGGATTTGCTACCTTTAGGTTAACAGGAATGAGGCTTATCCCTCACTTTGTATCTTTAATACTTGCTTTTATATTTACTTTGCTTTCACTGATAGTCTCCAACAGTATAATATTTTATATTGCAATACTTCTACAGATACTCGCTCCACTTACTATATGTAGTACAATCTGTAATATCCTAAAAACACAGTTCCAAAATACTGGGATATACTCTGCTCACCTAGGTTTTATGGGAATATTGCTCATTTTAGCATTCGGTAATTTGTTGATCTCCTAATATTATTTATTTTTATTTAATTTTATAATTAAGTCTTGAACAAAACTATTTATACTAAACAATAACCCTCCAAAATCTCAATAAAAAATAAAATAAAAATCAAAAAATAAAAATAATTAAGTAAAAAAATAATGAAGAAGTTGTTAAAAAATAAAAAACTCCTATCTACCCTAAATATAAATATATCTCCCCTATACTTCTGAATCATGACAAAATTCCCATCTTCCTTATTTTCAGGAAATATTCTGAGCTATAGATACAGTTAATGGCTTCATTATCCTTTATAATAATTAAAAAATTATCTAAAAAGGAATTAAACAAGGTAAAGATTCACCATATCGCCCCCTCGGAAAATCCTAAGTACCGGGGAAAAGAAGAAATCTCGATAATCTTTCTCCTTAAAGGTATGTTAAGTGTTCAGGACATTCCTTAACAATTTTTATTCATTTTTCTGTTTTTGTCTTATTGTTATTTAAAATTTTTATCGTTATCATTTTCAAAGGGTACATCCCCCCACTCACTATCTTCCAACTTAGGCCTGTATATAACCTCCATATGTGGATAGGCTATCTCTACGTCCTTCTCTTTATTGATCTTTTCAATTATCTTACTTAAAATCTTGGTCTTTACGTCTGCCCACTCAAAAGCATTTACTAAGTATCTAACCTTTAACTCAATACCTCTATCTAAGAAATTTACTCTGAGAATAGGTTTATCATAAACCTTTGCACTTGTGAAGGGTCTAGGTTTATTCCTCCAGATCTCTGCCAACTCCTTCATAAGATCTCCTACTACTTCCTCACAGGCCTCTAAAACTAACTTCTTCGCCTTCTCAAAGTTGCTCTCGTAGGTAACTACCACCTTAACGTTATCCCAGATATAGGGGGATCCCCTGGTGTAGTTAGTTATGGAGTTAGTTAATACATAGGCATTTGGTATTATAAGGTTTCTCCCAGTAGGTTCTCCAACAACCTCCCTTAGGTATATATGCATAGTGTCTATCTTGTATACATCCCCCATCCCTATATCCTTTATGTATATCCTGTCGTTTATCTTGAAGGGCCTTGTTATAACTATATTTATCCATCCTGCAAAGTTCATAATGGGCCTCTGTAGTGCAAAGGTGAGAGCTGCACCTATAATACCAAGGGACATTAAAAGGGAACCTATGTCGTTGTATATAATTGAGACTCCTATTAATCCGGCGACAAACCATGTTGTATATTTAAAAACTGATGCAAAAATTGGATAATCCCTTAACTCTCCCCTCTTTTCAAAGAACCCCTTTATCAGTTCAAGGGAGATGTCTAGGAATATCAAGGTACCAAGTATCAGGACAACTGTTATAATTATCTCATTGATATACATCTCTAAGAAGGAGAGATATTCGTATATATTTAACTTAATACCTAAATAATAGAGTATAACAATCAGAGCCAAAACCTTTATTAGGAATTTACCCCGGAAGAGGATTCTTCTATCTATCATAGCCTTCCCAGATGATGAAGTTTAATAGTTCCGTACTTTCTATTAAAAATCTTAGATAAAAGAAAATACAAGAATCTCCTTGTATTGTATTTATTATTTTTTATTATCATTGATGTTTTATAATTTTTACTAAATATAATAAAAATGAAGTAAAAACCATTAACCACATCTCAGAAATGTTTTCTGAACATTAGGATATGGTGAGATAATTCTGTCATGATATAAAAGATATCCACAGTTTTGTAGTTAGAAGATATTAGAGAGAATTATCTTTCCTTCAATATTTAGGAGTAGAAGGGAGATGTATTTATATTTGAGGTAGAGTTTTTTATTTTTATTATTTTATCTTATTAATTATATTGTTATTTTTATCAGATTTTAAAAGAAGAGAAGTTATTAAAATCATAAAAATCTTTAAACACTGTAGATACTATAAACAGACAAAATATTCTCTCCCCTCCATATCTCCTGAACACTAAATGAATGGAGTAAATCCTCCTTAACAGATTTTATCACAGATAATTTTCATTATCTCTTTTTAAATTATTATACTCATGAACAAAATTAATTAAACTAAACAACAACTATCGAGGATCGTGAATAAAAATAACATAATAATTATTATTCTCTGGGTTACATTGAGTACTGAAGAAACAGTTTGGATTTCTGTTAAATCCTTTTTATTAGAAAGTTTTTTGTCTCTTTTTCTGTTTTACTTTTTAGATCTAAGTTTAAAACGTTATGTTCTTAACTATA
>DQVU01000035.1 GCA_015661585.1 Methanothermococcus okinawensis
AGGACCGTAATCTACAAAACCTGCAATTCCCCCGTATATCTCGAAGGAACTCCAGAGATAACCTCTCCTTTTAGCAAGATCCATTACCTTCTCGTACTTATCCCTCTTCATGACACCACCTGAATAATGATTTTTTTAAGTTTTAGATAAAAATATAAATATCTACTTCACATCAAAGTAGTAATTAAAAAGAATAATAAAAATATTATAGTCAAGAACAAAACTATTTATATTAAACAACACTATTGATGATCTCTAATAAAAAATAGTAATTATAAGAAAAATAATTGAAATCATGAAAATAATAAATAAAGAAAAAATGAACATATGTTGAGATTCTCAATGGTTGTTGTTGGTTTAAAAAGTTTTGTTTATTACTATACTTACATTCTATATCCCCAGTGTTTTACGTAAGATAAAATGGAAATTCCGTCACGATATAAAGGATATCGACGTTGTTGTTAGAAGATAATAAAGTCAATCCTGTTAGAGAGGATCACCCCCTTCTTCAATAGAGTTTTTTTTATTTTTAAAACCTTTTCCTTAGTTTATCTTATTATTTTTATAATAATTGTTAATTTTTTATAGAGATTTTTAATGGGAACTGGAATTGATTATTTATTATTATTTAAAATAAAAAAAGCGTTATCTACTCTTTTTATCTTCATTCTCCCTCATAATAATTAACTCCTCTACCTGTATAATAACGTTCTTGAGTACTATCTTTACATTTGAAGGCAACCCCATAAATCCACCAGGTAGGGATATAGTAGGTACTGTTATTTCACCTTCAGATGGCATAGGTGTTACATATTCTATCCCTATCTCTTTCGATTCCTCTACTTTAGCCTCTATAGACTCCTCTAACCCCACAGATTCTTCCACTTTAACTTCACTCTCCTCTGAGATTGACGTCCAGTTCTCTACTACGGGGTGATTCTTCTCCTTCAAAAACCTCTGGAGTTCATCTATATTGGATACATCCTCCTCAGTTGCTATCTTATCCCTTAGATCCTCAGGTATAGCATCCATTACCTTCTCCTTGAGATCCTTAGGTAGCCACACTACCCTTTTCCACCCTCCATCTGCCTGGAGGAACTTAGGGGATTTCATATAGGCGATACTTATACCACAGAAGCCTTCAACCTGTTGCCCTCCACTGCACTGCCCAGCTAAACTTGAGAATGGAACACCTATTGGTGTCTCCCCCTTGTAAGCCCTATGTACTATACCAAATCCATCAACTTCTGGAATATAGAAGGCGATAGCCTCAAAACATCCACAGGAGGTACAGGGTTTCTCTAAGGCACTGTGTAGGGCAACAGACTCTATAGCCCCCTGGGATTTACTATATACAGTTTCATTAACCCCCTGATAGATGCCCTTTACATCGTCGAGACACTCCCCCTTGGATATCTCGAATATAGGCCCCTCTGGATCTATCTTGGCAGCAGCCCTTGCATCTAAGTAGTTTATACCTCCACAGAGTGCAGGTCTATCTGGAGTTATAACACATACATGGGTAGGTGCGAAACTCTGACACATGATACAGCCGTAGAATACATCTACATCCTCCTCGTGGAGGTTCCTAGTTCTCTCATCCCTTTTGGCGTATATCTCCCTAGCCTTCTCCAACTCCTCCTTAACCTTCTCTGGATCTGTTATTATTTTAACATCCACATGTTTAATAAAGGGAAACTCTCCTTTAAACATCTCCTTTAAAACCTCTCCTATGTGTTTCAACCTCAATCCTTTATTAAAGGCGTCCTTACTTATTCTTATCCAGATGTTGTCCCTCTGATTCAGATGCATAACTCCCTCGATGTAGTTGAAGAACTCATGAACCCTTCTCTCAAGTACTCCCTCTAAGTCCTCCTCTAACCCATCTCCACTGACATTCACTATAACTGCAAAGGGTACCCTATTCCCCTCCTCTATCTTATCTAGATCATCCCCTATAACTTCCACCTTATCAGAGGCACTATCTACAACCTTAACCAGTTCAAAACCGTAGGATTTAGGTCCTGCCAGTTCTACGTACATGTCAGGTTTCCTTATCCTTTCCCCCTCGTTCATTGGTCCTACAGACACAGGAATATCCATCTCTTTCACCCATATATTTATCATTATCAATCATTATAATTAGGGTTATATCTACTATCTTACTCTATTTATATCTTATTGTGAAAAATATGGAATATCGTAATAACGACATATTTAAGTAAATAAGATAATAACAGAATTAGTAATATCAATAAATAAGTGAAAGTATGGATAGAATAACCTACGAAATCTTGGAGTTAATATACGCCCTAAGGAGACAGAGAGTAATAATATACAGTATAGGTGTGTTATTTTTAATATCTTTCTTAGTTTCCTATATACTGATTTTAAACATCCCCTGGGTTCAGAATTTTGGAAAAGAGATGCTTATAGAGTTTTCAACATCCCTTAATTTAAGAGATATAGGGAGTATGGACATGGAGGAAATATTTTTCTTAATAATGAGACATAACCTCTGTGTAAATATGTTAAACTACATACTTAACATATTTTCGACGTTTGTGATAGTATTCAACGCTTTTATCTTGGCGTACGTCCTCTCCATCAGTAATCCATTAATATTCATTCTCCTTATATGCCCTCATGGTATTGTAGAAATTCCCGCTTTAATATTGGGAAGTAGTGCAGGTGTTGTTCTCTTTACATCTTTCCTAAATAGATTGAAGGGCAACAACTTCGAAGCCAGTGCTCAATTTTGGGACTCTCTAAGATTACTTTTTGTTTCCATGGTGTTGTTTACAGTGGCAGCATTTATTGAGAGTTTTATCACCTTTGGAATTAAATCTTTACTAATATTATACTCATGAACATAAATTATTTTTATTCACGATCCTCGATAGTTGTTGTTAGTTTAAAAAGTTTTAGTTGTTACTATAAAATAAATAATAAAAAAGAAGGAAAACCTATTACCTATATTCATCTCTACTCGATGTTTCCTAAGTAGTGGGAGGATAGGATAGAACTCTTCGTTGGTATGAGTTACATCCACATTGTTAAGAGAAAGTTCCTTATAAAGTAACTTTCTTATCTTCTCATTATTTTTTTACAATAATTATTAATTATAATTAACCTTATGGAAACTAAAGTTATTTAAACTCCTATCTCTTTACATGCTTAGGATGGTCCCTCTCCTTATCCATCTCTATACGTTTTAGGACAGCATCTAACGCATCTTTTAACACTTCGATAAAGTCCCATCTCTGTTTCTCTGTTACCAGTACAATATCCTCTCCTTCCATCTCCATCCTCTTACTTGTGGATAACTTGGGACGTCCTTCTCCAACGTAGAGTTTTCTCGGAGTTTTAACATATACTTTAACGTGGTAGTAGGAGACACCACCCTTATCATGTTCCTTCTTTACTACTATCTTGATCCAGTGGAGTTTCCCAGAGTATTTAGCTATCTTCTTAACCTCTGTCATCAGTATTCTCTCTGCTAATTCCCTCATCTCTTCGTCGAATTCACCGTGAATCTCTACCTCAACGGCCCTCTCCTTCCTCAACTCCCTGATATACTTCATTATATCTATTCTTGTAACTATACCCTTCAACATCCCTCTCTTCATAATAGGTACTCCCCTTATATCGTACTTCTCCATAATCCTGGCAACCTCTGGGATGGTGGAATCTACCTCTGCACTGATTAGTGGGGTATTCATGATAATGGAGACTGGCTGGGACATCCTTGGGATCTTCTCCCCTGCCATCTCCCCCACTGTCATCTTTCTTTTAGGTTTGTATATTTTCCTGAGTATATCATCCTCTGTAACCATTCCTACAGGGTTGCCATTCCTATCCAGTACTATTAACCTACCTATGTTATGTTTTCTCATTAAACTTCTGGCCTTCCCTATACTCTCATCTTCGTATATGGTGATAGGATCTCTTGTCATCACCTTTGTTATCTTAACATCCTTCAAAAGTTCAGATCTACCTACTCTACTCATTATATCGTAATCTGTAACAATACCTACCAACTTCCCCTCATCATCTACCACTGGTGCTGCTCTCTGGCCACTGTCTATTATCTCACATATGGCATCTATTACTGGAGTATTCTGATTTACACAGTGAGGTTTAAACATAAGAGTTTCTACATTTTCATTTATCGATGATGCTAAGAGTAAATCGTGCATAGTCACTAAGTATATATTTTCCTCCTCGTCTAACACTATCAAGTTGTGGAAATGATGTTTTTCCATTATCCCTATAGCCTTGGATATAGGTGTATCTGGAGTGATTGTAACAGGATCCTTTGTGGCGATCTCTATAATTGGTTCATTTAACATCTTTCTCACCTCGATGTTGTTAAGGAAATATATATCTTAAGAATATTTAAAGTTTTTTAAATCAACATCTAAATGTGGGAAGATGTCCTCTGCAATAATTCCTGTTTCACCTTTGGAATCTGCAAAATCACGGTTAAAGAAAATTTTAACACCTGAAGAGAGGAAAAATCTCATAAAAAATATGCTTCTAGATGTTTATATTGGCTTAAAAAACGCCTGTAGTAGTATCTACGTTGTAAGTAGAGATAGAGAGGTGCTCTCATTCTCAAGGGAGTTGGGAGCTATACCTATACTGGAGGAGAACACGAGAGATCTTAACGATGCCCTCCAATATGCCCTTGGGAAGGTAGAGGATGATACAGTAGCGATAGTGCCTGCAGATGTACCCCTACTTAGGAGGGAGAATATTGAAAGGTTGATAGAGAGGGTAGAAAATAGGAAGAGATCTGCACTTATATGTCCATCGAGGGGAGGAGGAACAAATCTACTGATTTTAAATCCTAAAGATGTTATAAAACCCTCCTACGAAGGTTTTAGTTTTTTAAAACATCTTGAACTCTGTAGGAGAAATAAGGTAAAATTATATATATATCCTTCTTTTTACATCTCTGTAGATATAAATACTCCAGAGGATTTAGGTGAGATCTTTATCCATGGAAAAGATACCTATACCTACAGGTATCTAAAGGAGTTGGGGATATCTACACTCCCCAGACACTCCTCCGCTGGAAGGTTTGTAATTGTTAGGAATAGGATATCTAAATAGGAAAATATCGAAAAATCTCAATAAAAATGATAAAATAATAATTATAGTACATGAATATCTTTTGAACTATAATAAAGAATAATAATTATTATAAAATTTAAAATTAAAATTCATGTGGTTGGACAAATATGGAAAAAAATATTTCTAAGTACATTATAAATTATATCAAAAATAGAAAGGGTTATATTGAAAACAGCAACGTAGTAGAGGTTGGAATAGGTTATTACTTCAAGGTGGCAAAAACTCTCAAAGGTTATGGGATAAAGGTTACAGTAGTAGATATAAAGAAGGAGGTAGTAGAAAGGGCAAAAAGAGAAGGGCTAAATGCACAACTAGAAGATATATTTAATCCTAAGTTGGAGGTATATAGATACGCCGATCTTATATACTCCATAAGACCCCCCAGGGACCTTCAACACCAACTCCTGAAACTCTCTAAGAACTACGAAGTCCCACTACTTATAAGACCCCTCTCTGGTGAGTTTGTTATAGATGGTTTAAAGTTGGTCAACTACGGAGGTGAGGTACTCTATCTATATGAACAGTAAAGATTATATATCTTATCTCTAAAATTGTTATTATAACTTATAATTTTTTAGCGTAATCTTTATATAATAGTTGTTAAATAGTAGGTTTGCTTTAATTTTACTCTTAAAGTATTTTTTGAAACACTTTA
>DQVU01000065.1 GCA_015661585.1 Methanothermococcus okinawensis
AGAGGTTGTAAACAGTATAGAGGGGTGTAGGGGGATAGACTGTGGAGGGTTGGAGATGTCCAGGTATGTTGAACAGATAACACCTATTCTAATAGGTTTGAATATAAAGTATAAGTTAAAGGGTAGTGGGATAAGGATAACTGGATTAAAGATGTAGTGATATTATGGAGAGGAGTTTAAAGGTTAGGCCCATTGAAAATGGGACTGTGATAGATCATATAACAAGAGGTAAGGCATTGAATGTCTACAGGGTGCTCAACATAGGGAAGGAGACTACAGTAACTATAGCCATGTATGTGCCCTCTAAGAAGTACGGGAAGAAGGATATACTGAAGATAGAGGGGGTTGAACTCTCAGAGGAGGATGTGAATAAAATAGCACTTATATCTCCAAATGCCACAATTAACATAATAAAAAATGGGGAGGTTGTAAAGAAGTTTAAGGTAAAGATACCTGATTTTATAACTGGGATTTTAAAATGTACAAATCCAAACTGTATAACTAACGTTGAGAATGTGCCTGGTAAATTCAAGGTTGAGAAGAAGGATCCTCTGAAGATAAGGTGTATATACTGTGAAAAGTTTTTGAATACCATAGAGATATCGAAATAATTACAATCTCGAAACCTTAACTATATCTATATCTCTGGATGTTTTCTGAACACTGTTTATATTTGGAGAAGTTTTTTTTATTTTTAAAACCTTTTACGTTATTTTTTTACTTATATCTTATTATTAATTTTAATAATAATCATTAATTTTATAAGATTTTTGAACGGGAATAAAGGGTTTATTAAATACTTTTAACACATAAAAGAGTAAATCTCACTATTGTCCTCTGGAATACCTTAAACACTATGGAAAGTAGAATGGAATCCTGTTAACTCTTTTTCCTTAAAGGTATTTGACTTACCACAATTTTATGGATAGGATCCTGTCAATGAGAGAGTTTTACTCTTTTCCAGTCTCGCCCTACCTGAGGGAAAGATAATTATAAGACGTTACACATTTAACTATTTTTAGCGATTTACAACCTTTTTTATTATTTTTATCTTAAATCAAAATAGTAAATCAAAATAGAATAAAGTAAAGAGAATAGACTACGTCCAGTTTATATAGATAGTGGTGTCATTTACTTTTTCCAGATGTATTTCAATTACACTCAGATTTGTTTTGTACTGCTTAACATTTGAATCTAGATTTATATCACATGTTGTGGATATGGTAAATCCATTACCTTGCAGGATTATGCTGGAATCCTTTATCTCCCAAACCCCAGGAGGACTCCTTATATACACAACTTTTCTTGAACCTGGATCTAATACAGATAACATTTCTATGTTTGTCTTAAGTTTAGATAGGGCTCCATGTCCCAAACTTGCAGAAGAGGTTTCTATTGTTTTTTTATATCCGTACATACCTGGAATTATAGTGGCTATAATCACGGCGACTAACAGCGCGAGAAATAATATTGAGAACTCCAAGGATATTTGCCCTCTCATAAAAAACCCCTTTTAGTATTTATACATCACATAGGAAAACTCTAAAGATTTAATTTCCCCGTCATCTGTGGTAAACACCATGGCTGGAACGTCAAATAGCTTTAAATTGGCGTCCATATCTATGAGATCGTTGTCCATAATTGGTACTAAGGTATCGTCAATTGAGTTGTAAAGTTCAGAGTATCTCTTTGAGAACATTGTTTTATGTTTATTAACATACTTTCTATAGGAACCTACCCATATATCCACATTATACCTTCCAATAAATTTATAGAATGAACTGTAATCCTTCAATACCAGTGGAGCTGGGATAATTATACTTATTACCTCGGTATTAGGTGATTTCGTAATCCTCCCATCTACGTAGAGTCGGTAGTTATTTACTACAATACCGTACTTGTAGAGGGATTTTAACTGGGTCTCATCAAATACCTTTGTAGTATCCATCAGTGCAGGACCCACAACTTTGAACTTGTCCTGGGTTTTAGAGGTACTTAAAATATATGAGAAATTACCATCTTTATAGATTTTTACAGTAGTGTAGGGAGGTATCCAGATACCAACCTCTCCATTCAGCGTTGTGTAGTAATTTTCTATGTTTTTGTTGGTAGTAACTATTCCATTTATACCCAACTTTAAGAAATCTTCAGAGTACTTTAAAGATCTATCGGAAAAATATATCTCGTCAGGTACTGCTATAAATACGGTATAGGGATTTGTATTTGTAATTTCAAAGGATAGTACCCAGATTCCCTCTATCTTACATATAATTTCAGCAGAAGTTTGTGGTAAAATAAAGAGTAAAAATAGTAGTAAAGGAACAGTTTTCTTCATATTCTCACTCTACTCTCACTATATATATATCTTTTATAGATAGTAGTTTAGGTATATCATCTGATGGAATGGAAACTATCAATAAGTATTTTGCATTTTTATCAAATATCTGTGTATCGGACGTTATCTTATTTAATTTCTCCCCATACCTACCAAATTTATCTATTATTTTGTAGTAATCTAACTTACCTGCAGCTGTTGCATAGAGCACTCCAGGGACGTTTTGCAAGGAATATTCGATATCAGATGTAGTTGAGAGTGTGGTAGTATCGCTATCCTCACTTAATGTGCTAGATACACTTTTAGATTCTCTGTAGTTGATATCACTCACTATTACATAGGAGGAATTTACAATACCAGGTATAGGTTCCATACTGACATTTTCTCTATCGTAAATTTCTATCTTACTTCCCTCAAAGGGTATCTTTCCACACTGAGGTGCAGGAACTACAAGTGCTACTTTATTAAAAGATACTGGAATTATTTTGAGATTTTTAATATCTTCTAAATTTAATTTTTTTACGTAATCTATGAGTTCCTTCCCACTCATAATTGTTTTCTTTTCAAATACTGGAAGAGCGTAGTATTTATCAGGATGAATGCTATTTTCAATACTGTTCAAATAGTACATCTTAGCATTTTCTTCGATGTTACTCTTTTTTAGTATAAGATCTATCTCTTCAGTAGAACTGGCCTTTTGTATTTTGTTAACTATATATCGGGCATATAAACTTTCAAAATAGTACTTTCCATAAATACTCTTAATATTTTCAATAATCTCCTCCTTATATCTCTTAAGTTTGATATAATTTTCAGCGTCACTTAGTATTCTCTTTATTTCCTCTTCAGAGTTACTGTTTTCAATATCATTTATATAGATGTTAAGACGAGGATCATCAGGATAATGTGAAAACATCTGTTTAAGGCTGTTGATACCTGTAATTTTAGCCTCTTCTAACTTTTTACTATCTTCAGCACGTTTCATCATCTCCATCTGATATATATTATATGCCATAAAGGATATTAGTACTATTGAGATAACCATTATTAAATAAATTATAATATTTGGTTTAACCTTAGGTATTCGTTTACTCTTTGTTTTTATTCTTTTTAGTTTATCACTGAAACTGTTATTTGCCATCATATCCCTCAAAAATATCTAAACGCTGATAACAATTATAAGAATCTTTCAGACAATAGTAATCCAATTAAATTACTGTAACCATATACTATATATAATTTAAGATTAAAATTTTAAAATATTCTTATTAATTTTAATAGATGAATAAAAAACTGTTACTCTTTTATTTATGTTATTATATAAATAAAAAGGGATATCATGAACGGCATAGTTAAAGAGATTGTAGAAATAGCTTCTGATCTAATTAGGATAAAATCTGTTAACCCAGCCTTCGGTGGTACTGGAGAGAAGGAAAAGGGAGAATACATATTAAATAAACTGAGAGAGTATATAGAGAGGTATAAGATAAAAAACTGTCATATCACCAACTACGATACAGTGGATGATAGAGGGATAGCAAGACCGAATATTGTCGCAAAATTCGACTTTAAAAGGAGCAGAACTTTACATATTATCTCCCATATGGATACAGTACCAGAGGGGGAGTTAAGTCTCTGGGAATCTCCTCCCTATGAACCAAGAATAGAGGATGGGAAGATATACGGAAGAGGTAGTGAAGATAACCACAAGGGAATCGTATCTTCACTGATACTTTTAAAGATGATATTTGAAAGTGAGAATTTTAATCCAAGATATAACCTAAGTTTAATATTTCTATCTGATGAGGAGTGTGGAAGTAAATACGGTATTCAACACCTCTTGAAGTACGAGGAGGAGATATTTAGTAAAGATGATCTAATAATAGTACCAGATTTTGGAACTCCTGAGGGAAATTATATAGAGATTGCAGAGAAGGGTATACTCTGGATCAGATTTAAGATTAGGGGAAAACAGTGTCATGGAAGTACCCCAAATAACGGGATAAATACTAATATTCTAAGTGCAAACTTTATAAGGGGTCTGTATAATAAACTATACTCCAAGTACAACAGAGAGGACCCCCTCTTTTCCCCACCTTACTCAACCTTTGAACCTACTATGATAATCAACAACGTAGAGAATGTGAATACCATCCCTGGGTATATAGAGTTCACCTTAGACTGTAGGATACTACCAGATTACAAACTTGAGGAGGTTCTAAGGGATATCAAGGAGTTTATAGAGGATTTTAGAAAAAACCTTGATAGATATTTAATATATTACGACAGGGAATCCTTAGATGAAGTTTCCATAGAGTACGAGATACTTCAGAGAGGAGATCCTTCAAAAACTCCTGAAGACTCTGAGATCGTCGTAGAGGTAGGTAAGGCTATAAAAAAAGTACTGAATAAGGAACCTATTCTCTGTGGTATGGGAGGAGGTACTATAGGGGCATTCCTGAGGTATAAAAACTACGATACTGTGGTGTGGGGAATAGGTGAAGAAACTGCACATCAACCTAACGAACATATAAAGATAGAGGATCTGATAAATATGGCCAAGGTTTATTATGAGATACTTAATGATAAATAAAAACTCAAAAAAGATAATTAAAAAACAAGAAATCTAATAAAATTAAGTTAAATAAAAATAATAATAAAAATTTTAAAAAAAGAAAATAAATATCCATATATCACTTTTTTGGAAATATCTCTGGAGTCTTAGGAAAGGGGTGATCTCCTACTACATAAGTACTTAGAGTATCCTAAGGAATACCTTTTTTATTATTTGATTATTTTATTTTTTTTATAAATTTTATAAATAAATATTTTTATTGAAATCTCTTGATAGTCGCTGGTTGAAATTATTTAAGAATAGAGCAGGTAACACAACCTATCTAATAAGGGTGACACTATGAAAACCGATCACAACTACAAGGTAAAACTCTTTGAAGAGAAGGGATTTGTAAGAAAGAGATGTGAAAAGTGTGGCCAGTACTTCTGGACCTTAGACGAGGATAGAAAAACCTGTGGAGACAGCCCCTGTGATATGTACTCCTTCATTGGAAACCCAATAACTAATAAAAAGTACTCCTACACAGAGATGGTAAAAACGTTTTTAAAGTTCTTCGAGAGACATGGGCATACACCTGTAAGGAGATACCCTGTAACTGCGAGGAGATGGAGAGACGATATACTGCTAACTATAGCCTCTATTGCAGTATTTCAACCATGGGTTACAAAGGGCGTAGTGGATCCTGTGGCAAATCCTTTAGTAATAGCCCAACCCTGTATTAGATTAAACGATATAGACAACGTTGGAAGGACTGGGAGGCATCTAACATCCTTTACAATGGGAGGACATCATGCCTTTAATAGAGAAAATAAAGAGATCTACTGGACAGATAAGACTGTAGAACTATGTTTTAACTTCATGAAGGAGTTAGGTATTCCCGAGGAATCCTTAACCTTTATAGAGAGTTGGTGGGAAGGGGGAGGAAATGC
>DQVU01000081.1 GCA_015661585.1 Methanothermococcus okinawensis
CCAAGAAATTTAACCTTCAAACCTGTATCTAAGAGAATACATTGCTCATCGAGTATATCTACTACCTCGTAAAGTCTATCATTCTTAAAGTTGAATTTACCGGGATCCATCTTAGGTTTAATATCTTTAATCCTTGGAGTATAATCAACCTCCTCAGTATCTATCTTATCCTTCCTCTTTATAATTTCGATATTATTCACAAATGGTAATAGACTCTCATTCAATCCCAACTTATTTTTAATTATCTCTAAATATCCCTCATTTATCTCGTAGCCAATAGCATTTCTCTTTAATTCCAAGGCTACTTTCAGAGTAGTTCCACTTCCTAAGAAGGGATCAAGTACTGTATCTCCAACAAATGTAAACATCTTTATAAGTCTTCTTGGTAGCTCCTCTGGGAACATCGCCTCATGTCCAACCTGCTTAGCACCCTTAAAATACCAGTGTCCATAGAAGTACTCCTTTCACTCCTCCTTTGATAATTTAGACATTTCCTTTATATTTTTATCTACTTTCGGGCTTTTACCTGGTTTTTTAAATATAAGTATAAATTCATAGTCGATCTCAACTATTCCATTGGGAGGATATGGATAGGAACCCATTGCATTAGCCCCTCCTGTAGTGTTCATAGTGGTCTTTTTCTGCCAGATTATTGAGCCCATATAATCAAAGCCTATCTCTTCACACTGTGCTATAAGTTCTGCATGGATAGGTATAACTTTATACTTCCCATAGATAATTGAACGGGTAAATTGATCCCCTATGTTTATACACAACCTCCTCCCTGGTTTAAGGACACGATAACACTCCTTCCAAACCCTATAGAGGTCCTTTAAGTATTCATGCAGACTTTGCCCATATCCTATCTGTCCTGGAACGCCATAATCTTTTATGTGCCAGTACGGAGGAGAAGTAACTACTAGATCTATATTTTTATCACTCACCTCTGTCATTTTTCTACTATCTCCAATTATTACCTTTGCCTGAACCTCCATAATTTCATCAAGAGGGGCGGTATAGGTAGTTTGTTTATTATAACCTTAGTTCCCATTAAAGTAGTAATTAAAAAAAATAAGTAATAATAAATAATAATAAAAATCGGAAAAATAATTAAGGAGGTAATAATCATATCCCAGGATCTTTTCTAACAATAAGATAAAAAGATGGAAATTATTGTGATATCAACAGTTATTAGGAGATATTCAGAGGAACTTTTCTCCTCCAATGTTTAGAAGTAGAGGGAGGATTTCTATCTGTTTTTTATAACTTCTCTATTATTTTTTTACTTTCATTATTTTTATAATAATATTTATTAATATCTATACTTAAATATCTCTTTCTCCTTTAGTTTCAATGGAGAGATCCTCCTCCTTATACCCAAAAAGGGATAATATCTTCTTAGAGAGCCTAACTATACCCTCAGCACCGAAACGAGTTTCCATATAGATATCTGTATTCTCTATCCTACAGGGAGCTCTTAAATTGTTAGGATTCTTTGTAAAATAGGGCCTTTTTCGTCCTCTTAATTTAAAAACTTTCTCCTCAAACTCCTCCTTATGTAAGGAATACATTATCTCAGCAATTTTTATTAACATACCTCTCCATGTATGTACAGGATATTTAACACCTTTAAAAGTAAATCCTACGATGGATTTTCCCACGTAGTTTTCTGGAGATATCTTCGATCTCTGATTTGTATTTGACTCTGTAAATAGGATCTGACTTATCTTCTTTATCTTCTCCAGAAATTCCTTTACAGTTTCGTTATCAGGTTTATAACCACATAGTTTTTCCGTTGTACTGGCTAAAATCTCAACTAGATGGCTATCGGGTTCTGTTACTATCTTCTCCCAGGCCTTTGGGAGTGTCTCCTTTATTAGATACTGTCTCTGTATACTTTTATAGCGTCTCTCACCGTTCTCTACAGCCTTATCCGAAATTACATTTTCTTTGGATAGGAATTCCTCGAATTTATCCACAATATCCCTACTGTCCTGCTCGTATATTTCAATTGTATAGAACTTCCTCTGTTCCCAACTTCCTTCACGTAGTGGTAAATAGAACCACCAACTGATACCATTTGTCAGTACTGCAAGTTTTACACCCTCCTGAAAGGAGTACTTTAAAAGTTGCTCCTGATGTCTCTCTAAGTTTTCATTCACCTTCTTAACCTCGATGAACACCTTAATTCTACCGTTACATTTAAGGGCATAGTCTACCTTCCCACCACCTACGGAGTACTCTGGATAAACCTCATCTATGTTAAAGGGATCCCACCCCAAGGCCTTTAAAATCCTCAGAACTACAGCCTGTTTAGTAGCAGCCTCGTCAAAATATTGGAGACGCCTATCCCTTCTAAAATCCTCTATAAGTTGAAATAACTCTTTATTCATACTATCACCTTATGAGAAGGGACTGATTATTTGGGACACTTCCACCTCCTTCAACTTTTACTCTATTCTCTTCCCCTTTCTTTAAAAACCTCCTGTAAAGACATTGTGGATAGTTGGAACATCCTAAAAACTCCCCCTTTTTTGTCTTAATTAACCTAAGTTTCCCACCACACCATGGACATATGTCATCCCTCATCTGTTTCCTTATCTCGTCTACCAGTGAGAACCCACTTTTACACAATCTGTATCTGTTGTATCTAACTATTCCACTCTTAGTATCCACATATACTATGTAGTTTTTGAAGAGTTCCACATTTTCCAGATCTACAACGATCTCCTTTTCTGTCACCTTGAAACCTCTGGTTATCTCCATATTTGTCTTTAGAGGAAGTAACCAGTAGCCCTCTCCAGAGTAGTTAAGAAGCCCAGCCTTGTACTTCAACCTCCCTATTAACCAGTTGTAATCCCTGTTGGCAATATATCTAATACTCTCCTCTACACTGTTGAATACGTTCCTATCTTTCATCTTTTCTAAAACCTCTACTATGTGAGGATCTCCACTTCTGTATTCCTGTAGTAGTAGTTTCTCGGCAACCTTTACAAACTTATCTTTATCTATCTTAACACATAGTAGAAGACCATGAAATCCATTTGCAACTATATACTTTTCCTTCTCCAAAATATCCTCTCTATCAAATTTAAAGTATACTCTTACATTTATGAACTTGTTTCCATTCTCGGAGATTCCTTTATTTATTACATACTCCTCCCTGTAGTTGGCTGTAACTCCGTAGTAGAAAACTGGATTCTTCCCATGTTTCAGGCCTATTATAGATATAAGGCCCTCAGGTACCCTCCAGTTCTGGTTCCAGGTTTTACTACTTAACTCTGTTACGTTGAAGTGTATGTTCCTTGTAAGTAGTTGGAACAACTCCTCCATCTCTCATCCCTCTTTATTCTATTGTTATATTTATAATATTAAATATTTAAATTAAAGTGATTTTAAAAATTATTGTAGAAATGGTTCAGGTAGTTTCTCATCTTCACACTCTACAACCATCAGGTAAGGTTTGTTTCTCCTGAGATAGTACCTTATATTTACCTTAATATCCTCGATGTCCTCAATGTAGGTGTTATCTATACCGTATCCATCTGCTATTTTGTTGAAATCTGGGTTCTTAATTTTACAGAAACCGTTCAACTTATTGTTCTTCATCACTATAAGAAGTATCTTTAAGTTGTTCTCCTCCAAAGTGGAAAGTTCCTGGAGGTTCATCTGGAAACCTCCATCCCC
>DQVU01000049.1 GCA_015661585.1 Methanothermococcus okinawensis
AGGTTATCGTACCTATTGCTAAGGTACTAGGATTGTCTCTGGATGAAGTTATAGAGTTGTTTGTAAGGGAGTACGACGGTGCTGATCTCTATGAAACCCATGCATTTGCAGAACAGGCTAAGATGGCATGTCTAGGGAGGAAGGTGGATATAGATTTAGGGTTATGTTGGATATGTGATTTCTATGGATTGATATCAAAGAGGGAGGGAGATCTAATAAGAAAGAAGGTAGTTGAGGATGTATTGTTAAACAACATTCCATATAAGGAGGCTTTAAAGAGGGGAAGGGAACTGCTTGTAAAACTACTAAAAAGTAAAAGGAGATAGAATGATTAAAGAGTTTTTCAGAAAGAGATCTATACATGTATGTGTGGTGAATACAGGGGGCTGTAACGGATGTGATATTGAGTTGGTGTCTCTATTGGCATCGAGGTACGATATTGAACAGTACGGTATATACATCCACAACAACCCAAGGGAGGCAGATGTGTTAATAGTAACTGGACCTGTCACCCTTCCCTGGAGGAATAGATTAAAAGAGTTGTATGAAAAAACCCCAGAGCCTAAGATAGTTATAGCTGTTGGAGCTTGTGCCTTAAGTTGTGGTATATTCAAAGAGGGACATGTATGTGGCCCAGTGAGTAAGATCATTCCAGTTGATGGGGTAATACCCGGATGTCCCCCAAGACCTTCCCAGATAATAGAGACTATATTGAAAGTAGTTCCAACCTCTGTAGCTGAGAGAGAAAAGGTAATTAAAGAGGTAGAGGATACTTCTCACAATCTTAGTTAATATTTATTTAAATTTAATTATATAATTATTATAATTGGGATATTATGAACGTAATACCAATAGGACCTATAAATCCTATTTTCAAAGAACCTATACGTATAAAACTCATTGTAGAGGGGGAGATAGTAGTTGGAGCGGAAATTGAAATGGGTTATGTACATCGAGGTATTGAGAGGATAATGGAGGGGAAGCACTATCTAAAAGGTATCCATCTCGCTGAGAGGGTATGTGGTATATGTTCCTATATTCATACTCAGACATTTGTAGAGTGTATAGAGAAGATATCCAATATAGAAGTGCCAGATAAGGCTAAGTATCTTAGAGTTATCGCTACAGAACTTGAGAGGATTCACAGTCATCTCATCGCTGTTGCAGTGTATGGGATGGCTATTGAGCATGAGACCCTCGGTATCTGGTGTTTGAATATAAGAGAGAAGGTAATGGATCTACTGGAGACTATCACTGGAAACAGGATAAATATGGGTTTTAACGTCGTGGGTGGAGTTAGACAGGATATAAACAGGGAGATGTTGGAGAATATCTATAATACGTTGGATACCTTGGAGGAGGATGTAGAGAGTATAATGGAGATCTTCAAGAAGGGACCCTTGATAAGTTTAAGGAGTAAGGGGATAGGGGTTATCGGTTATAAGGAGGTGATGAAAACCAGGGCTGTTGGACCTGTGGCGAGGGCATCTGCACTACCTGAGAGTGATTGGAGACTGAGACATCCCACATATAAAGAGTTAGATTTTAAACCTGTATGGGTTGAGGAGGGAGATAACTACGCCAGGACGTTAGTTAGGTTGAAGGAGATATTCACAAGTATAGAGTTGTTAAGGAGGGCACTTGAACTCTACGAGGAGAGTACTGGGATGGTGAGGGAGAAGGTGGATATAAAGGGGGGATCTGGAGAGTGGAGAAACGAGGCTCACAGGGGAGAGGTTACCTACAAGATCTCTATAACAGATGGGGGGATTATAAAGAGGATACTGATCAGGACTCCTACGGTGATGAACCTCTCGGCGTACAAGTATATGTTGAAAACCTGTCCCACAGTTTCAGATGCAGTTGCAACCTATGTCTCTATAGATCCCTGTATCTCCTGTACTGAGAGGACTATATTCTTAGTAGATAGAAAAACTAAAAAAGTAAAACCTTACTTCAAATAAGGATGTGAAAATATGGCATCCTCACTGTGGTATCTCTATATACTTACAAAGAAGAAGTTCATTAAAAGGTTCCTCCTGGCAAAGACGGAGAAGGAATATACCATATCTCCAAAGAGGTTTAGAAAGGTTCCCCCCACTGTGGAGTACCCTGAAAGGTGTATCAGTTGTGGAGCCTGTGAGGGTTCCTGTCCATCCTTTGCCATAAAGATGGTATTCTTCCAGGATCACAACAAGAAACTACCTAAGATAGACGTTGGTGCCTGTATAGGTTGTGGGAACTGTGTAGAGTCCTGTCCAACT
>DQVU01000044.1 GCA_015661585.1 Methanothermococcus okinawensis
AAATAAAAAATTTAACATTTACTTCTTCTTCTCAGGCTTTTTCCACTCTGTATATCCACACCTTCCACAGGTGTATCTATTTAAGTGCTCCGCCATAAATACACCAGGACCACATCTTGGACATGTCTTCTTCAACCTTACTACCTTCCCATCTTCTATTTTGTAATATTTATACTTCTGGACGTTCTGATGCTTAACCATTGTTCTCACCCTCACCCTCTTTTTCTTCCTCTATCTTATTCTTCTCCAATGTGGATTTCTTCTCTATCATCTTCATAGTATTTTCATCGGAGTATATCTTTACATAGCATTTGGATTCCATCTTACCGAATTCCTGATCTATCTTATCTACGATCACTAAGTTTTTATCTACGTTGTACATTGCTGCTATTTTCAACTTTACATCCTTTATGGTAGGTGTTGGACCCTCGTATCTTATTAAAAACCTGATTTCCTTTCTATTCAACAGGGGGTTTTCCCTTTCAGAGAGTATCTCGATTTCCATCTTATCACCTTCTTATTTCTTTATCATTAGTGAGAATATTTTATTAACTCTCTCCTTTAAATCTTCATCTATCTTTAGCACTACTACACCCATATCAGGTTGTCCGTAGAGCACATAGGTGCCATAGGGGAAGTACTTTATAACAGGTAGTGCTAAGAGATCCTCCTCTCCATCTACCTTTAGTGCTATATTCCCCTCCTCCACCTTGGAGAGACGTCTAATAATCCTCATAGCCTCGTCAGATATGCATCCTGGAGGATTTCTCACTTGGAAAACTCTACTAAATCTATGTTCTATAGAGACAGGTATATTCCTCCTAGTCTTCAAGTCAAAAATGGATAGATGGGGTATGACATTCTTAGATAAGAGGTTCTTGGTAGTGATATCTCCAATGGAAATAACCTTTCCATTTATATAAGGTAATTCTTTATATACTTTTCCAAAGGGTTTTTTGAGTATCTCCCTCAACTCTTGGGTAATTACATACATGAGTTTCCCTGCCCTATTTCACACTCAATGCATACTTTCCCTTAATATCTATTTTAACCTTCTTCGCTATTTCAGATTTAAGGGGATCTAGTACTATCAACAAACCCCTCCAGTTCTCAGAGACCTCTGAGTTACATATGGGACATCTATCTTTATCTGTTAAGTACTTGCACTTTAAACAGGCTTTCATTGGATCACCTACTTACAACTTGCACTTTTTTCTTTTTCTTCTCCTCCTCTATCCACTCTATCTTCCCTAGTCCTGGCTGTCTCATCGTTAAGGCTATCTTACTACCCCTCTTTTTAGTTTCCCTCAAACTCACCGCTATAATTCTTGCCCTCACTATATCCCCTTTCTTTATAACCTTTCCAGTATCCCTTCCCACCATCCTCTCATTTTTTGGATCGTAAGAGACGTAGTCATCCATAATCTGGGATATATGGACTAGGCCATCTAAGGGGCCTAATCTTACAAATATACCAAACTCTACAACATCTACAACCTCTCCCTCCACAACCTCGTAGAGTTCAGGTATGTAGCATAAGGCATCAAAAACTACAGGATGATAGGCTGCACCATCCCCGTATATTACTTTGCCCTCACCTATCTCCTTTATATCCCCAATGGAAAGGATGAGACCTACATCTTTATCTAAGATTCCCTCGTATTTTTCTACCAGTATATTGTGTATACTCTCTTTAAGGGAGTTTCCAAACATACTTGGGGGTACTCTAACAGTATCAGAGATAGTTACCACTTTATACAACTTATCACCTTAAAAAATTATAGAGAAAATAGAGAGGTTAGGATTAAAAATAAAATTAAAAGAGTAATTATAACAATGTTAATTTATTTACAATTGGAATATATATAGTTTTTTATGTTAATTATTTTTGAAGTTATTGTAAAACAAAATCCAACTGTAGAAATATAGCAATGTCTTAATTTCCATCAACCTAAATATAACTTATTATAAGTACTTGAGGAAAGGATTATATCTCTTGTTGGCAGGACTCTATCTATGATTGTAGCAAGTCAAATACCTTTAAGGAGAGAGGGCTAACAGGATTTCATTCTATTATTCCCCTCAGTGTTCAGATATCTAAAGGATAAACGGTGGGGTTAATCTTTTTTGTTCATTTTAAGTATCTAACAATTCGGATTAACAGACTAACACCTTCTTAGACGCTCCTATATAGTGGAGGAGTATGACAAATCTTCCTTCCCAGGAGTTGTTATCATAAACCTTATTAATGGTGTGTATGTTAATCAAGAATAGGTTTCTCATTTTTTCAGTTTAGCCATTAAAACAATAATTAAAAGTTTCTAAGTTGTTGAATCTATTAAAAAGTAGAATGAAAACTTCCTGTCTATTTAACAAAAATAATATAGGGATAGAAAATCCTACCAATGTTGGAATTTTCTCCTTTTTAAGTGCTTAGGAGTCTCCCAAAGATAAAACAAATTTCTCTTTTTAATCTTATTGTATCGATTTTTAATTTAGTTTATTATTTATCATTATTATTTTTTAGTATTTTTCTAATAGATATAATTATTAATATAAATTCCATTTCTATAGATCTTTAATAAATAGTTATTCAAATTTACACCATAATGGTGATTCCATGGAGTTAACTGTTAGCATCGGGTATCTTGCCCTACTCTTAATTTCAGGTACATTTATTGCAAAAGTAGGGGAGAAATTAGGAATACCTGATATACCTTTATTTTTAATATTTGGACTGATAGTAGGGCCACTCTTAAATATTGTACCTCCAAGTTATGCCCAGAATATCTTCGAATACGTTGCCAACTTAGGTTTAATAGTGATCCTTCTAGTAGGAGCATTTGAGATGAGATGGATAGTGTTAAAGAGAGTTCTAAAAACAGTCTTAAAATTAGATACCGTCACCCTCGTTGTTACAATGTTAGTCTCTGGTATTATTTACAACGTCATCTTGAGGATACCCTTTTTCAGTCCAGTGGGATACCTCTATGGGGCTATAACTTGCGCCACAGATCCTGCTACCCTTATGCCTGTATTCTCCAAGTCAGATATAGATCCAAAACTGGCTATAACCTTAGAGGCAGAGAGTGTATTCAACGATCCTCTAGGTATAGTGATTACAACTATAATCCTTACTACTATGGGATTAGCCACGTCCTTGAATCCTGTGATCAGTTTCCTATCCCTTGCCCTCGGAGGTATAATCTTAGGGATCTTAGGAGGAAAGATCTTCGAGATGTTGTTTTTAAAGTGTGATTTTAAAGAGTATATAATTCCTCTGTTCATTGGATTGGCCTTTTTCCTGTGGTACTTTGGAGATAGGATATTCCCAACTCTCACAGGATATCAGATAAGTGGTTTTATGGCTGTGGCTATTATGGGACTTTACTTGGGAAACACCCTTACTAAATATCACCATAAAACTAGGTGTATAGAAAGTATGGTGAGATTTTGTGAGGAGTTGTCCACAATATTCAGAATACTGATCTTCATATTCTTAGGGGCAAGTATCAGTTTAGTTATACTTGAAAAGTACTGGATATTTGGATTACTTTGTGCATTGGGATCTATATTCATAGCTAGACCCTTAGGTGTATTTCTTGCAACCTCCATTCCTCCTGCAAATTCCCTTAAGGAAAAGATATACTTTGCCTTGGAGGGTCCAAGAGGTGTAGTACCTGCGGCGTTATCTGCTACAGTGTATAGTATAATAGAGACTCACTCCTCCTCCATACCTGCAACTATTGTTAAATACCTCCCACCTCAGGAGATTGCAGGATCTATACTTGTGGCAACATTTATAACAATACTCCTAAGTGTGATCCTCGAGGCCTCCTGGGCAGAACCTCTATATAAGAAACTTTTTAAATAGTAGGTGATATTGTGATTAAATATTTACATTATGAAAGCAAGGATCCTCTAAACTTTGGTGGTTAAATGAAGAATAAAGACGACAGAAGAATAAAAAAAATATGTGTAATTGGATTAGGATATATTGGGCTACCAACTGCCTCTATGCTTGCAAACCATGGATACAAGGTAGTAGGTGTAGATATCGACAGGGAGAGAGTAAGGAGTATAGAGAATGGAAATTTAAATATAAAGGAACCTGGGTTGAAAACCCTCGTAAGTGGTGCTATAAACTCTGGAAATCTAAGGGTGAAAACTACACCTGAGGACGCCGATGCATATATAGTATGTGTCCCTACACCTGTAAAGTGGGAAAATAGCACCCCAAGGTGTGATCTCTCTTATGTCTATAGTGCCATAGAGAGTATAAAACCATATCTACGTGATGGTAACTTAATAATTATAGAGAGTACAGTGCCTCCAAAAACTACGGAGAGGATATACAGGTATCTCAACAATGGTAGAAGAATATACATGGCCTACTGTCCTGAGAGGGTGCTGCCTGGTAAAATATTGAAGGAACTTGTAGAGAATGACAGGATTATTGGAGGAGTAAATAGGGAATCTGCAGAGTTGGCCAAGGAGATATACTCATCCTTCGTAGATGGAAATATATATTTAACTGACTCCACCACTGCAGAGATGGTAAAACTTATGGAGAATACCTACAGAGATGTAAATATAGCCTTGGCAAATGAATTCGCGAAAATATGTGAGGAGATAAATGTAAATGTATGGGAGGCCATAGATCTCGCCAATAAACATCCAAGGGTGAATATACTGAATCCCGGGCCTGGCGTAGGCGGACACTGTATAAGTGTAGATCCCTGGTTCATAGTGGAGATATCTAAGAATGCAAAACTTATAAGGAGTGCGAGGGAGTTAAATAACAGTATGCCTTACTACGTCTGTGATCTTGTATGTAAGGAACTTAAGAGGAGAGAGATAGAGAATCCAAAGGTTGCTATATTCGGAGTTGCCTACAAGGGAAATGTGGAGGATACAAGAGAGAGTCCTGGAAAGAATGTAATAGAGTGTCTCATCTCTAAGGGTATCTCTGTTTCCATATACGATCCCTATGTAAAAACCTTTGAGTATCCACTGGAGAGTTTAAAGGAGTGTGTCACCAAGGGGGATATTATCTTGGTGATAACAGATCATGATGATTTTAAAAATTTCAAAGAGGAGGAGATCAGAGAGATATACGATCTGATGAGAAATAAGATAGTAATAGATACGAGGAATATACTTAAACATGATCTCTGGAGGAAGGCTGGTTTCTATGTTAAGTTGTTGGGAGATGGAAGATAAGCCATAATTTTTTTATCCTAACCCAGTCCCATCAAAGTGATAGTTATAAAAATTATTTAAAAATAATAAGGTAAAAATAATGAGAAGTTGTTAAAAAAAGAAAGTATAAAGAATACCTACTCCTGAACATTGGAAATAGGACAATTCTCTGTAATATCTTCTGATACTACTCATCTTTATCTTGGTGTTCAGAAAGATCTGAGATATAGGTTGTTTCATTTTTATTTTTATTATAGTAACAAACAAAACTTTTTAAATTAACAACACCCTCGAGGATCTCCAATAAAATAATTAAGAATAATTAAAATAAAAAAAATTCTTAAAACACCTAAATAAAGAGTAAATACAGGTAAAAAGCAAAAATATAGCCTTTATATCAGAGTACTGGAGAAGTAGAGTAAGATTTCTTTTTATTATACTTCTGAACATTAGAGGAAGGGAATTCTCCCCTAACTGGATTGACATTATTATCTTCCAACTATAACTGTTGGATATCTCTTATATTATAACCGACTGAGAATTATATTTCCATTTTTTTTAAATAGGTGAAGGTTTCTTATAATTTTTATATAAGATGTTTTAATTATTACTTGATGGAAGTAAGATATCTATAAAAAATATAATCCAGAATATTTTACTACAAAAAACGAGGGATATGATGCTATACGTGGTAGGACATAAGAACCCAGACACTGACAGTATATGCTCCTCCATAGTTTTGGCATACTTCTTAGATGGAGTTCCTGCAAGGTTAGGAGATATAAATCCAGAGACTCAGTTGGTATTGAAGAGATTTGGAGTTATGGAACCTGAATTAATAAGATCTGCAGAGGGTAAAGAGATATTCTTAGTGGATCACAGTGAGAGATCTCAAACTTTAGAAGACTTAGAGAAGGGGAAACTTGTAGGTATTCTGGATCATCACAAAATAGGTATTACTACATCAGAACCTATAATATATCTTGCAAAACCTGTAGGATCTACCGCCACATTAATAGGAGAACTCTACTTTAAAAATACGTTGGACATTATAGGGGGAAAGAATAAGGAGTTGAAACCTGACTTGGCAGGGCTACTACTCTCTGCAATACTCTCAGATACAGTTCTCTTTAAATCTCCAACTACCACAGATATAGATAGGAAGATAGGGGAAAAACTTGCAGAGATTGCAGGTATAGAGGACATACAAACCTACGGTATGGAGTTACTGAGGGCAAAATCTACAGTGGGTAAGATGACTCCCGAGGAGATCGTTAAATTGGACTACAAGGAGTTCAACTTCAACGGTAGGAAGGTGGGTATTGGACAGGTTGAGGTGATAGATATTGGGGAGATTCAGGAGAAGAAGGAGGAGATATACAGGATCCTAGAGGAGAAACTTAAAGAGGGTTACGATCTAATACTGTTCCTTATAACTGATATAATGAGAGAGGGTAGTGAAGTGTTGGTTGTAGGTAATAAGGAAGCATTTGAGGGAGCCTTCAATGTAAATTTGGAAGGGAGGAGTATATACTTAGAGGGTGTTATGTCCAGGAAGAAACAGGTAGTTCCCCCCTTGGAGAGGTACTATAAAAGTTTGTAATATTAACTTTTCTGTTATTTCTTATATTTTATTAGGGGAAAATGATTCCTGAATATTTTTTATACAACTGTTGATATTACAATAGATTCCTAATCTTTATCTCGGTGTTCAGAAAATATTTTGAGGTATTTAATGATTTTATTCATTTTTTATAGATTTTTATTGTTGTTTTATTATTATAACAATTATTATTTTATCTTTTAATCACTACTTTTAATGGGAACTAAGTTTTTTAATTATTTTTGTTATAGTTTAAAATGTTATCTCCATGACCTATGAGTAAATTTCAATTGTGGCAGAATTCTATCCACAAAATTATAGTGGGGTTATTAGTTTTGTCCAAAGTTATCTAAGAGATTACATAACCTTTCAAAATCCTCCTCCCTATGTTTCACATTTATACTTACTCTTATCCTCTCAAGCCCTTTAGGTACAGAGGGGTATCTGATTCCTGGGGCAAATATTCCATTTTTAATTAGATACTCTGAAATTTCCATAGTCCTCTCCCCCAGTATTATGGGATATATAGGCGTTAAATTATCCTCCCCAATAAGGTTGTACCTCTTAAATATCCTATTTGCACTCCTTATGTTCTCCTGTAACTTCTTAGTTAAATATCCTTCCTCTATCAACTCTAAACTCCTAAGGACTCCAGAGACTACTGGGGGAGGCAATGCAGTTGAGTAGATGAAACTCCTAGAGGTGTTTATTAGATACTCCACCACCTCCTCTATTCCACATACAAAGCCCCCCAACCCTCCAAAGGCCTTGGAGAGAGTACCTATCTGGATGATGTTATCTGAGGGTTTTATGTTGAAGTGTTTCAAGGTGCCTTTACCTTCACCTAATACCCCCGTACCATGGGCGTCATCTACTATCACTACACCGTTGTACTCATCTGCAACCTTCTTTATATCCTTCAGTGGTGCAATATCTCCATCCATGGAGAACACTCCATCAGTAACAATAAATATATTGTTGTATCTTCTCCCCTTATTCTCCAATATATTTACTAAACTCTCTATATTACAGTGTTCGTATATCTCCACATCTGCCCTACTTAACCTACATCCATCTATTATAGAGGCATGGTTTAACCTATCACTTAGAATCAGATCTCCCTTTTTACAGAGGGAACTTATAACTCCAACGTTTGTAGAGTATCCAGTAGGATATACTAAGGCTCTTTCTGTCTCCTTGAATTCTGCCAACCTCTCCTCTAAGATCTCGTGGTTTATATTTCCAGAGGTTAATCTGGATCCTGTGGAACCTAAACCGTATTTTAATCCCTCCTTTACGGCCTCTATTACCTCAGGATGTTTTGAGAGACAGAGGTAGTCATTTGAGGAGAAGTCTAAGACATCTCCACCTTTTTTTCTTAGAAATCTGTATAAGTTGTTTCTCTTAATAATCTCCAATTCTTTCCTTAGTTTTAATCTAAACATACTTTCACACGTTAAAATTAAAGGATATTATTAGTCGATAAAAAATAAAAAGATAATAAAAAAACCCTGTATTACCTTTCTCCGGAGTGTCTTTGAGATCTACTGTTTAAATCCACCTCACCACCCATATATGGTAGTAGAACCAACACACTTTTAAAAAGAAGAGGTGGCAGGAATTCTACCTTCTTTCCCAATTCTCAGAAGTGTCCGAGAAGAATAATGTTTTTTATGTGTTAATATCTTTAAGTGTTTAACAATTTTAGAGTTTATACCATATTTTTTATTATATTCTTTTAAATTCTTTAAATATTTTTAAGATTTAAAATGTTAAAAACCCCTATTTAGACATTTGAAAATATCAATTTATTATATCATCATAGGTAAAATCAAAATTATCTAATCTTTGTACGGAGAGGTGATACCTTGACAGAGGTTGTTAATATTACACCAACTACCAGGCATGAAGGGCATGCCAAGTTGATACTTGAAGTTGATGGGGAGGGTATAGTAAGTAAAGCCTACTACATAAATACCACCCCAGTTAGGGGTTTTGAAACTATGTTGGTAGGGAGACCTGCTGAATTTGCCCCAATTGCAGTTATGAGGATATGTGGTATATGTCAAACTACCCATGGTATAGCCTCATGTAGTGCAATTGAGGATGCTATCGGTTGTGAGGTACCAGAGGATGGACTTCTGTTAAGGGAGTTGGTGGGATTGGGAAATAGAATGCACTCCCATCCACTACACCACTTACTAACCCTTGAGGACTTTATAAAACCTGAGGAGGAGACTCTAAAGATTGATACTATAAAACTTATCCAGAGGATGAGAAAGGTCGGACAGTTGATAGTGGATACTGTAGGAGGTGAGGGTATTCATCCTCCAAATATTGTGATAGGTGGTATGAGGACAAATATCTCTGAAAGAGCTAAGGCAAAGTTGTACTACGCGTTGAAACAGTATGAAAAGGATGCCTATATGATGTACGAGATATACGTAGAATTAGTAGAGAGATACTTGGAAGAAGTTGGTATCCCAGATTTAGGATCCCACGACTACCCTTATATAGCATCCCATACCACCTACGGAGATAGATATGCTATAAACTGGGATGGTGTTGTGGAGATACCTCCCCATAGGTACTATAAGGATATCAAGATCGCAGAGAGTACCTCGGTAATGATACCTCTCTACGAAGGAGTTCCTGCTGAGGGGGGACCAAGGGCTAGGTTGGTTAAATTTGGGAACTTTAGATCTGGAGGAAGTGTAATGGATATAAACATTGCAAGGGCCAAGGAAAACTTAGGGGCAGTATATAGAGCCATGGAGATACTTGATGAGTTAGATATAAATGGAAAGACTAGGACAACACCTGAGTACAGGGATGGCTTTGGAATAGGAGTCCATGAGGCACCTAGGGCTACAAATACCCACTTTGCAGAGGTTGGAAAGGATGGAAGGATTAAATCTTACAAGATTATAGCTGCATCAACCTGGAACTTCCCCGTAGTTGAGAAGGCTATTGAGGGTTATCCTCACCAATACGCAGAGGTTATAATGCGTGCTTACGACATATGAGCATCATGTGCAACCCATGTAATTGTTAAAGATGATGAGAGCAAAGAGATAATAGAGATAAGAAAGATTTAAGACTCGAGGGGAACCATTTCTGGACCCGAGAGTCAAGATAAGGGTAATAACATGGAGGGATTAAATCCATCCTACTTTAAGGAGATAATGGTTTTAGGTTGTGGGAATATCCTATTTGGAGACGACGGTTTCGGTTTTCACGTCATTGAGAAACTTAAAGATCTACTAACTGAGGAGGAGAAGGAAAGGGTAGCCCTTGTAGATGCAGGTACGGGGGCACCACAACAGGTGCTCTCCCTTATAGATGAGACTACAAAGACAAAAAAGATAATCGTTGTGGATATCATAGATTACAATCTAAAACCTGGAGAAATAAAGATATTAAAAAAGGAGGATCTACCAGATCCTAAGTATTCTCGATTGGATATCCACAACTGGCCCTTGGCAGGTATCTTAAAAGAGATATGTGAGAGGTACAACATAGACATCCTTGTGGTGGGTTGTCAGGGGAAGTTTATACCAAAACCTGATGTATATATTGGACTTAGTAAAGAGGTTGAGAAGGGGGTTGATAAAGCGGTGGAGATAATTCTAAAGGAGATAAGAAACAACAAAGAGGGATAAGATGGAGGATAAAAGGATAACTGTAGCACATGTACAGTTAAGTAGTTGCTGTGGATGTTTAATATCTCTAACAGATACCTACGAGAAACTTCTAGACGTCCTAAATAGTGTAGATCTTGTATACTGTCAGACACTGATGGATGTAAGGGAGATTCCTAAGGCAGATATTATCTTAGTAGAAGGTGCTGTATGTCTCGATGATCACCATGCCATGGAGATAGCAAAGGAGGTTAGAGAGAAGGGGAAGATAGTAGTTGCATTAGGTGCATGTGCAGCAGTAGGAGGTATTACAAGGTTCTCCAAAGGGGGACAGATGTCTAAACCTGTCCAAAGCTCCTTCTCCTCACTGACAGAGGTAGTAAAGTGTGATCTTGCTATACCTGGATGCCCTCCATCTCCAGAGTTAATAGTAAATGTTATCACTGCAGTTATAGAGGGAAACACTGAGTATTTAAAACCCTTTGTGAGATATGGAGAGAGGAAGTATGAGGCTTGTGGATGTGATCTTATAATTAACGCTATAAACAAATCCCTCTGTATGGGATGTGGTGTCTGTGCAGCCTCCTGTCCAACGAGAGCCATAGAGATGGTTGAGGGAAGACCCTTAGTGTCCTCCCAACTATGTATAAAGTGTGGAGTATGTTCCTTCCAATGTCCTAGAATAGAGGTTTAAATATAATTTTTATAGGTGATTCCATGGAGCCCCTTGGAAGTTATAAAAGTATAATATCGGCAAGAGCTACAGATAGTAGAATACTCAAAAGATCCCAGGATGGAGGTATAGTATCTGCAGTATTCATATATGGGTTGGAGAACAACATTTTAGATGGGGTTATCGTAGCAGATAAGGAGGAGAACTTTAAACCAGTCCCAAAGGTTGTCACTACACCTGAGGAGGTGTTAGAGGCGGCAGGTACTAAATACACAGTATGTCCAAATCTCAGTGTATTAAAAAGTGCTATAAGGGAGTACGGCTGTGAAAGGATCGGAGTAGTTGGTACCCCCTGTCAGATCATATCCTTAAGGAAGGTCCTTAAGTATCCGGTAGGGTTTCGACATCTGGTAAATAAGGTTGCACTACTTCTAGGTATATTCTGTATGGAAAACTTCCCATATATGGGGATGAAGACTATAGTGGAGGAACTCTGTGGTGTAAAGTTGGAGGATGTAGTTAAGATGGATATTGGAAAGGGTAAATTCTGGGTATATACTAGATGGGGAGATGCGAAATCTATTAAACTGAAAAAAACCCATCCCTATGAACAGATATCCTGTCATGTATGTACAGATTATACTGCAGAGTTGGCAGATATTTCAACAGGTTCGGTAGGTAGTCCAGATGGCTGGAGTACAGTACTCATAAGAAGTGAGAAAGGAGAGGAGATCATCAATAAAATGATAGAGGAGGGTTATCTAGAAACTAAACCTGTAGATGAGGGTAAGTTTGGATTAGGCATACTTAAAAAACTCGCACTTACTAAAAAGGAGAAAAATATGAAGGAGATAGAGCATAGAAAGGAGTTAGGATTACCTGTACCACCTAAGGTATGTTAATTATTTTTTTATTTTTATAACGAGACTGTGAGATGGCAACAATAAAGCAAGAACCCTAAAATAAATTTAATAAAAATAATATAAAAGAGTAATTTAAATTGAGATTGTCAAACATCTAAAAAGATAGAGTTATAAAAAAGTGAAATTCGTATTTTAATATTTTATTATAAATAATAAAAATAAGATCCCATTAATCAAAACTATGGAAGACCTATTTTAATTTATATTATAATAATTTACATTTTATATTAAAAGTAGGGATAGAAGGGGTGACGATGAATATATTTCTCTTTGAATACGCCGTAGGGAGTAACGAAGATGTGGATCCCCATATACTACAAGAGGGTAAGTTGATGTTCGACAGATTGTTAGAGGATTTTCTAAATAACAACTTCACTGTTATCACTGTTGTAGGTGAGAGGTGTATACAATACTACAGGGGTAGAGATAACCTGAAAGTGTATATCCAGAGAGATTCCAACGTAATGGAAACCGTGGAGGAGGTGTTAAATAGGGAGAAAATAGATGGTGCCCTTGTAATTGCACCTGAGTGTGATGGATCGCTTTACAGACTGACTAAGTTGATCGAAGAAGAAGGCATCTTAAACTTAGGTTCCCACAGTGAAGGTGTGAGAATTGGGGGAAATAAATATCTAACCTACGAGAAGATAAAAGATGTTGTTAAAACTCCTAAAACTTTACCTCCAAAGAGATACATATTAAAGGAAATAGACGGTTGTGGTGGTTCCAATCAATTGGTAGTCCCTGAGAATTACATAATTCAGGAATATATAGAGGGAGAACCTTATTCCACAAGTTTCATAGTAGGGGGTAAATTCTATCCTCTATCCCTCAATAAACAGTATTACAGGAATGGGAAATACATAGGGGGAGAGATCAACATAAATCACCCCCTCAAAGATAGGATAATAGAGGAGTCGATGAAGGCACTGAGGGAGATAGAAGGTTTAAATGGGTATGTAGGTGTGGATATCTTATTGGATGGAGATACTATATATATTCTCGAGATAAACCCCAGAATAACCACATCTATAGTAGGTATATACACCACCCCTACCATCTCACAACTATTAGTAGATAACGCCAAGGGGAAGGATCTTAGATATAGTGTAGTGGGAAGTAGGAAGATTACTATAGATTTATAGAGTTTCCATTAAAAGAATAATAAAAAATAATAAAAATAATAATAAGAATAAAAAAATAACAAAAAAGGTTTTAAAAATAAAAACCTCTATCCACTCTGAATACAAATATATCCCCTCTACTCCTGAAGATTGGAGGAGGGAATGATTCTCTGAATATCTTCTAACTACAACTATGGGATGGTCCTTATACCATGGTAGAATTTCCTTATCCTATACCAGTATTCAGAAAACATCCGGAGACATGGATATAGTTATTTATTAGGATTTTTACTTTTTTATTTTTATCATTATTTTATTATTTTTTATTATTCTTTTAATCACTACTTTGATAGAAACTAAGGTACAATTTGTACTTTATCAGGATTTTTGATGAGACGTAAGGCGTTAAATTTGTGATAATATGAAGTTTCTAATACTGAAGATAACTAACAACTGTAACTTAAGGTGTATCTACTGCTATAGGGAAGATAACACAGGTAAAAAAGAGATGAGATTCAAAACTGCTAAAAATGCCATAGACTATATCCTAAAGAAAGATGATAAATTAAAGATCCAATTTACTGGGGGGGAGCCTCTATTAAATTTCAAATTAATTGAGAGAATTGTAGATTACTGCAAGGATCAATATCCGGATAAAAATATAACCTACGCTGTTCAAACCAACGGAACTTTACTGGAGAAAGGGATTATAGAGAAGATTAAAGAGTTGAATATAAAAGTGGGAGTAAGTTTGGATACCATAGATCCCACGGATACTATCTTAAGACCCTACAGGGATGGGAGACCTTCTACCTTGGATACCTTAAGAGGTATGTACCTCCTGAAGGAGGACAAGGTACCCTTTGGAGTTACAACTGTGGTAACTAATAAAAACCTCCCACATCTTCAGGATCTCGTGTATTACCTTGTCTCAATGGGTGTAAAGAGTATAAGTTTTGATCTGTTGAAGCCTAAGAAGAGAGAACATCTCTCACTGATGCCAGAGGAGGAAGAATTTAGAAAAGTTCTGGAGAAGATGAAGGATCTTCCCATCTATATAAAGAATTTAAGAAAGAGATCTAAGGATAAATACTGCTATCTAAACAGTGGGGACCTTCTCTTCGTCAATGAAATTGGAGATATTTATCCCTGTCCCACCTTAGAAGGTCACTTCTACGGGGGAAACATTAACAGTGGAAAAGATATTAAAGTATTTAAAGTTAAATGTAACTACTGTTTTGCCAGAGGTTATCTAATTGGAAGATTGCTAACTACCCTTCCCAACACTGAGATACTCTGATAGGAACCTTCCAAATTCTACGATATTCCTACTTTGGATGAATATCTTACCTGTCCCTCTGAATTCATATACTCTGCCCTCTCCACTGAAGATCGTAGTTTTTAAACCCCCTATTCTTTTTAGGGAATATTCAAGGCCCTCAGTGAATCCTACGAGGTTTCCGTTATCTACTATAATCTTGTCGTCCTCTAACTCGATAGTTTCAAGAACCCCAAAGGAGGATAGGAACACATCCCCCTCTCCCTTAAGTTTCATCAAAAAAAGCCCCATTCCACCAAATATCATCTTCAAGTCACTAAGCTTAGTATCTATCTCTATATCTGGTGAGGACGCTAAGTAGGCGCCACTTTGGACGTAGAGAGTTCCATCTAATCTGTAGTGAGTAATATCCCCTACGTATTTTGGAGCTAAGGCCAAGGTACCAGTCCCATAGAATTTATTTAAAAAGAGATTCTCCCCTACTACCATCCTCTTTAACGCCCCCATCAAACCTCCCCTTATATCTGTATCCACCTGGATACCCTTGGACATATAGACCATGGCGCCGGTTTCTGCTATTATACTCTGATCTCTAAGGTTTATTTTTAGTAGAGAGTAAGCTGGGCCATACTCTATTTTAAAATCGTACTCTGTCATAGTATCTCCTCAGTAACTTTTAATGTGTTTTATAAAAGTTGGATATATTTATTGTTTTTTATTTTGCTCCTCATAACCGAAAAGTTTATATAGTAGATATAATTACTACCATATTAGATATCCTTAAGTGGGTGTTGTGCCAGGGTAGTCTAGTCTGGCAAGGCGGCGGACTGCAGATCCGCTTTAGGAGGGTTCAAATCCCTCCCCTGGCTCCATTTTTTTGTAGATATTATATTTATATATTTAAATATATTAGTAAAATATGGATAAGTATTAATTTATTAAATATTTAGATATCATATTTTAAATTTATTAATAGATATCTCCATAATTCCAAAACGACAACTTTTTATATAATTTCTATAAATAATATTGATTGTCAAAAAATAAGGTGATATTATGAAGATTGCCATATTGGGAGCAGGGTGTTATAGAACTCATGCCGCTTCAGGGATTACAAACTTTGCAAGGGCTGTAGAGGTGGCAAACAAGGTAAATAAACCTGAGATTGCATTAACCCACTCCTCAGTTACCTACGGAGCAGAATTGCTACACCTTGTCCCAGAGGTAGATGAGGTTGTACTCTCAGATCCCTGCTTCTCAGAGGATCCAGGCCTCGTTATAATAGATGAATTTGACCCACAGGAGGTTATAGAGGCACATTTATCTGGAGATCCTGAAAAGATAATGCCTGCCATTAGAAAAGCTGTAATGGAAAAGGCTAAGGAACTTCCAAAACCGCCAAAGGCCTGTATCCACTTAGTACACCCAGAGGATGTAGGATTAAAGACAACCTCGGATGATAGGGAGGCAGTAAGTGATGCAGATATTGTAATAACCTGGTTACCAAAGGGGAAGAGTCAGCCAGGAATAATTGAAAAATTCGTGGATGCAATAAAAGAGGGGGCTATAGTAACACATGCCTGTACAATTCCAACTCCAAAGTTTGCTAAAATATTCAAGGATGCTGGAAGGGAGGATCTAAATATTACATCATATCACCCAGGAGCAGTACCTGAGATGAAGGGACAGGTATTCTTGGCAGAGGGATTCGCATCTGAAGAGGCATTAGAGAAACTTTACAATATAGCAAAGATTGCAAGAGGTAATGCCTACAGACTACCTGCAAACCTCATAAGCCCAGTATGTGATATGGGATCAGCAGTTACCGCCACAGTATATGCAGTATTGCTGGCATATAGAGAAGCTGTTACAAAGATACTTGGAGCACCTGCAGACTTTGCCCAGATGATGGCAGATGAGGCTATCACTCAGATACTGGAGTTGATGAGGAAGGAAGGTATAGGTAAGATGGAGGAGAAGTTAGATCCTAAGGCTCTAACTGGTACAGCAGACAGTATGTGCTTTGGGCCTCTCTCAGATATATTACCCAATGCATTGAAGGTTCTTGAGAAGTATGGTAAGGATTAATTAAATATCCCTATCTTTTTACTTTTTACATCTTAGTAATAATTATAACCCCGTTCCCATTAAAATATCCTATTATTTTTATTATTATAACGATTATTATTTTTTAATATACTTTGAGAATTAAGATACTATATATCTATCTACAATTTTTTCGACTTCCCTATATACCTCGTTATTCTCATCTATCTCAAATAAAGGTATCCCTAAGAGATCGTACTTGGCAATTTCTTCACTGTAGGGCAACTTTGCAATTAACTTGAGTCCAAGTTCCCTGGCGTATCTCTCTACCATTTCTGAAGTTTTCTCATTAACCTTATTAGCCACTACATAGATGTTTTTAAATTTGATATCTAACTCCTCTGCCAACTTCTTTATCCTCTTTGCAGTCCCAAGTCCCCTCTTAGATGCATCAGTCACCACTATCATAGTATCTACATTTTGAGTTGTCCTCCTACTTAGGTGTTCCAGTCCAGCCTCAGTATCTATCACTACGTAGTCGTAGGATGTTGATAGGTTATCTATTATCTGTCTTAACCAGTTATTTACACTACAGTAACAGCCACTACCTTCAGGCCTTCCCATAACTAACAAGTCGAAGTTGTCAGTCTCCACTATTATCTCGTATATCTTTCCCATAAGGTACTCCTGTTTAGATATACCTGGCGGCAACTTATTCTCCTCTACCAACCTCTTCAACTCCTCCCTTATATCACCTATGGTTCTCTCCACCTCTACACCTAGGGTTTCTGGAAGGTTAGAGTCTGGATCTGCATCTATAACAAGTAGATTTTTACTCATTTTAGATAATACTTTTACAAGGAATGTGGAAAACATGGTTTTCCCAGTCCCTCCTTTCCCACTTACAGCGATTATCTTTGCCAATATATCACCAAGAATTAAATATTATTTCAATAATGGATACTTATGTACCTACACAAAAGATTTATATCTATTGTTATAATATTCCTTTTTGATTATTATTATTTTAAAATTTATATATAGGGATTTATATGTATGATCAAATGTTTCAAAAAGATCTTTTACAACTTTTCCTTGAATATTACAAACAAGATTGGAAGAAACGATCTGAAGCTGCTAAAATATTAGGATATATTAAAGATCAAGAGGAGATAAATAAATTAACCCCTTACATTGTTGAGTTGGCCTTAGATACAAATAGATTCATTAGAATAAACTTAGCTCACTCCTTAAAGAAAATAGTGTTGGAATACAATATCATAAATGAGGATATCTTTGTCCTCTTGTACCTTTGGGCTAACTCTCCAATTGCCATACTTTCAGAGATGGCTAGGAGAATTATATCGTCCTTAGATATACATGTGATATCAAGATACATACTATCTCTGTCTTTGAAGTTGTACTCTTCAGAACCTATAAAAGTGATATATGCACTATTCAGTATGGGGTTGATATCCACTGTAAATCCTGAATATATCACAAACACACTACCTGAAATAATAACCATTGCCAACGGACATAGGTACAAACTTATACAGTTACTCGCCATTGAGATATTGGAAGAATTTGTAAATATGAAAAAGGAGCATTTAATATCTAACTTTGTACATATCTACAGAGTGTATATATACACCGAATATAAAAAGGAAGGACAACAACTTAAGAGGGGGAGTGTTGAGTATATTCTCTCTAAGTACTTTAAAAAACAGCTGACAAAGGATGATATTGCAGATTTAATCTACGATTTGATACAACTTCAAACTCCAGGTAAAAAGATAATATTACTGTTGATGTACACCCACTTCAAGCCTCTCAGGGAGTTATTAGATGGAGATGAAAACCTCAGTAAGATACTACTGGAGGAGGTCCTAACGCAGATAAAGAATGATGAATTCATCGTTAAACTCTCTGCAATACTACTTTTCTCAAAAATCGTAACTGTAGAGAAAGTTTATAAAAATCTAAGTAAAAAAGACATTGAGAATTTCTTTAAGGTGATAGAAGATAGTCTAACTAAGGGTAACTACCTCCTCAAGGGATTCTCCCTTGAGG
>DQVU01000202.1 GCA_015661585.1 Methanothermococcus okinawensis
AACCCTTAGGTATCTGGGAGGAGATACCTGTAAGTATCCTCAAAGTTGTACCACTGTTTTTAACATCTATAACGTTATCAGGTGTCCTTGGACTGTTGTAATTCCCCTCCACAACCCATATATCATCCTCTATATCTATCTTGGCTCCTAATAGTACACAACCATTTACAGAGGATAGACAGTCTTCACTGTTGAGGGGATTTAAAATCTTAGATACGCCATCTCCTACGGATGCGCATATTACAGCCCTGTGAGTGTAGGACTTTGAAGGTGGTGCATTTACACTTCCTCTCAGTTCCTCTGTTCTCTCCACTATGAGCATAATATCTCACCAGTAATTTTTAATAAAGAAATTTCAAGGTGTTGAAAACACTAAGAAAAGGTAATATAAAAGTTATAGTTATATAACATTTTAAACTTATAGTCTAAAAAGTAGGATTTAAAAAAGTAAAGATATAGAATTTTTACCTTTTCTCCGGTGCTTAGAAACATCCTGGCGGGTGAATATAGACAGGATCTTTACCCTTTTATATGTTTTGCTCCTTTTAGGTATTTAACAATCTTTATTTTAGATTTTAATTAACTTTTATATAGTTGTTATACTTAGTATAAATAGTTTTGTTTAGGGCAGAAACATTCAAAGTAAGTATGTAGCAAACAACATGATTAAAAGGATTAAGAATAAACTTATAATTAAAATATAAAATAATAAAAAGAACAAGGGATAATAGAAATCCAACTCTACTTTCTTAATACTTAGGGTAAAACCAGGGAACAAGGACTAGATTTTACTTTATTTACCTCTATTTGATCTTTATTGGGTATTAGCAGTTTTTAAGATTTTTATCTTTTGATTTTAATTATTTTTATTGTTATTTTTTAGAAGGGTTTAAATTTTCGAGATGTTTCTATTATATCACAATTTATTGAAAAAGAGTGTTCATATTATATGAATAATTATTCAAATATAGAAAACTTTATATAGCAATTTGAGACACAACAATTATACAATAAGTAATCAGGTGATAAAGTGAATAAGAAAATAGGAATAGTAAGTATCTTATTTGTCCTCTCTATCCTACTTGCCTTCCAAGTAAGTGTGGCGAAAAGTTATAATGTAGAGAATCTCTCTGTTAAATCCCAGGGGGTAAAAAATATTATCGTACTAATTGGAGATGGTATGGGTTTTAGTCAGGTAGAGATAACGAGACTATGTTATGGACATCTTAATATGGAAGATATGTCCTACTTAGGTTATGAACTTACAGATTCCTTAAGTGGTCCAGTTACAGATTCTGCAGCGGCAGGAACTGCCATAGCCACTGGATTCAAAACATACAATGGAATGATATCTACAATAAAGATCGGAGATAAGGTTGTAAATGTAACTACACTTTTAGAGTTAGCTAAGTATAGCGGTAAGGCCACTGGATTGGTAACTACTACCAGGATAACCCATGCCACCCCAGCGGTGTTTGCATCCCACGTAGAGGATAGGGATATGGAAAAGGAGATAGCAAGACAACTGATAGAGAAGAGAGTTAACGTGTTATTTGGAGGAGGTAAGAGGGAATTTGACAATAACACCTTAAAGTTGGCAGAAGATATAGGATATAAAGTAATATATACTAAAGAGGAGTTAGAAGATATAGATGGAAAATATGTATTGGGGTTATTCTCCGACAGTCATATTCCTTATGTATTAGACAGGAACACAGATACTGTAGGATTACTGGATATGACAAAGAAGGCTATAGCATTGTTGGAGAAGGATCCAGATGGTTTCTTCCTGATGGTGGAAGGGGGAAGGATAGACCATGCATGCCATGCCAACGACATTGCATCTGTTGTGGCAGAGACTAAGGAATTTGACGACGTTGTAGGTTACTGTCTTGATTACGCAAGGAAGAATAAAAATACCCTCGTAATAGTCCTTGCAGATCATGAAACTGGCGGTTTGGGAATTGGAATAGACTACGGGGATCCAATAGATGAAAAGGTAATACTTGATATCAAGGCATCCACTGGAAAAATGGCAAAGGAGATAAGAAAGGGAGAAGACCCACGGAAAGTTATTAAAAAATATACAGGGCTGGATTTAACAGATGAAGAGGTCGATAGAATCAAAGAGGCTATGAACTCTGGCAACAAGTATGCCCTTGGAAATGCTGTAGGGGAGATAATCAGTGAGAAGGTAGGAGTAAGATTTATATCCCATAAACATACAGGGACTCCAGTTCCTATCTTGGTATATGGCCCTGGAGAAGAATACTTCAGAGGATTTAGACACCATATAGATACAAGTAAGGAAATTGCAGATATGATGTTATTTGGTGGAGAGAGAAAAGTAAGTATTAAAGGGATAGGAGTTATAAAGGGAGATGCCAATGGAGATTATAGAATAGACTTAGACGATGCATATATAACACTCAACTACTACGTAGGTAAGATAACACTGAATAGTGATGAGAAGAAACTGGACATGGATAACAATGGAGTGATTGACTACAGAGATGTTGCTATAATAATGGAGATGGCAGAATCTTAATAAAAAATATTTCTTGTCATTTTTCAATTCTATTTATTTTTTAGAGTTTATCAAAAATACTATTGTCTTATCTAATTTCGTCACATATTTAATAGATAAAAAATTAGCACATAATTTATTTTTAACTACTTTTTATATTATTATTATAATTATCTTTATTATTTGTTTTTAGTTCTATTTTACCCTTAATTTTTATCTTTAAAATAGGTAAAAAATATCTTTATATACTTTATATATTTTTATATACCACAATACTTACATTATCCTCTGTTTTTTCTAATGCGACATCTAATAGTCTTTCAACAATCTCCTTTGGATCCTTATAACTACCTACAACCTTTAAAATATCTTCCTTTTCAACGTAGTCATGGAGTCCATCGGAACTTAGGAGAAGTATATCCCCTTCTTTTAGATCCCAGATATAATCGTCTATCTTAAGTTCATCCAACCCTAACGCCGAGGTGATGATATTCTTCATTGGGTGATACATAGCCTTTTCCTCTGAAATTTGGCCACTATCTACTAAGGCCTGGACAAGAGAGTGATCCTTAGTTCTATGGATTATATTTCCATCTCTGATTAAGTATCCTCTACTATCGCCACAGTTTACTACAACACACTTGTCTCCTTTTATTACTGCAGTTGTCAGTGTTGTTCCCATACCTTCCCTGTCTCCTATGGCATTTTCTCTTATCCTATCGTGGGCTAATTTGTAGGCCTCTTTTAACAGTTTTATAACCCCCTCTATAGGTAGATCTTCCCTGTATCTCTCTGTTATAAATTCCCCTAAGGTATCTACTGCCATCTTAGATGCAACTTCTCCTGCATTATGTCCTCCAATGCCATCTGCAACTGCTAAGAGATAGATATCTTTAATCTTTTTAACTAATATGTAGTCCTCGTTGTGTGTTCTGTTGCCTTTATGGGATATACCGTAGGCCTTATCCTCCTCAAGGATGATGTAGTTGCGATTTGATATTTTAATATTCATAATTCTCTCCTTTTTACTTTTTTATTTATTGAAAAGAGGCAGTAGTAAAAATACAAGGATTGTTTTCTTCATTTTTTCACTCTAATTATATTCTCTCTTAATTCTATTCAACAACACTTCAAGCCTCCCAACAGTATTCTTCTCCATATCATTTTTATTATTATTTTAAATTAATAATTATTTATTTTTACTGGATTTCTCGATGGCTGTATTTTTAGTTATAAATAATTTCAAGACTATGTTGTAATTATAAAATGGTGAAAAAATGAAAGTAGAGAAATATATTAACCATCTGAAAAATTTAGTTGAACTTGAGAGGAAGGCTGAGATAGAGGCCATGAAAGAGGAGATGAGAAAACTAAGTGGCCAGGAGAGGGAGAAAGTAGGTAGAGCTATCTTAGGACTAAATGGAAAGGTTATCGGTGAAGAGTTTAAATATAAACTGGTGAAATACGGTAGGAAAAAGGAGATAAAAACTGAGATAGGTGTTGGAGATCTCGTAGTGATAAGTAGAGGCAATCCTCTGGGAAGCGATGTAGTTGGTACTGTAACTGAGAAGGGGAAGCATCACATTGTAGTTGCCTTGGAGAATGTACCCTCCTGGGCTTTGAAGAACGTCAGGATCGATCTCTACGCCAACGATGTAACCTTTAGGAGACAGATAGAGAATTTGGATAAACTCAGCGAAAGTGGAATAAAAGTGTTGAGATATATCCTAAAACTGGAGGAGCCTAAGGAGAGTAAAGAGGTTGAATTTGAACCACAGGACGAGAATTTAAATGAGAGTCAGAGAAAAGCTGTAAGTCTATCCCTTGGGAGTGAAGATTTCTTCCTAATCCATGGACCCTTTGGCACTGGAAAAACTAGAACTGTCACAGAGGTTATAATCCAAGAGGTGAAGAGGGGAAAGAAGGTACTTGCAACTGCAGAGAGCAATATAGCAGTTGATAATTTAGTTGAACGTCTCTGGGGAAAGGTTAAACTGGTTCGAGTAGGGCATCCTTCCAAAGTATCGAAACATCTGAAGGAATCTACATTATACTACCAGGTTGAAGCCCATGAGAGATATAAAGAGGTTAAGAGGTTGAGGGAGAGGGCAGAAAGATTGATAACAATTAGGGATAAATATCTGAAACCTACCCCCCAGTGGCGTAGAGGCCTCTCAGATGAGGAGATCCTCAAGTTTGCAGAAAGGGGGATCGGTGTAAGGGGAATATCTGCAAGAAATATAAGATCTATGGCCCAATGGATCACAGTTAATATGGAGATCCAGAGGTTGTACGACGAGGCTAGACGTATTGAGGAGGAAATCGTTGGGGAGGTTATAGATGAGGCGGAGGTTGTCCTAAGTACAAACTCTTCAGTGGCACTTGAGTACTTAGAGGGAGTTAAATTTGACGTTGCAGTTATAGATGAGGCTTCCCAGGCGACTATTCCCAGTGTTTTAATTCCCATAGGGAGATGTGATAAATTTATCTTAGCGGGAGATCATAAACAACTACCTCCAACGATCCTAAGTGAGGAGGCGAGGGAACTAAGTGAGACACTCTTTGAAAAACTTATCGAGTTATACCCCTCAAAGAGTAGGATCCTTGAGATACAGTACAGGATGAACGAGAAACTTATGGAGTTTCCAA
>DQVU01000073.1 GCA_015661585.1 Methanothermococcus okinawensis
AAAGACATTGAGAATTTCTTTAAGGTGATAGAAGATAGTCTAACTAAGGGTAACTACCTCCTCAAGGGATTCTCCCTTGAGGCATTGTGTAACCTTGTGAAATGGAGCGGTTCCCAGTATATCTTAGAGAAAACAGAGGATGTAATAGACAAGGTTGATATGGAGAAGATTATAAATGAGGGGTATCTATGTTACTATTACGGTATATATTTAATGTACTACTTTAAAAAATTACAGCGTATCTCTGCCAGATATTCACCAAATATAACCAAAGAACTTCTTGAAAAGTTTAGAGATTTGGAATTTTTTAAATTACAGGAGCTTATCAAAAGTATCTATTTAGGGGCAAAAAAGAGGAGATGGTTAGATAGGTTCTACTCGGGGAAGTATCTAGGCAATATACTATGTTCACGAATAAGATACAATTCACAGATGTTTGAAATAGTTAATAGGTTGTTATACGACCCTAACTACTTGAATAGAAACATTGGAATATGGTTATTTAGGTTGATAATAGAGATAGAAGATAAACCTCCTTCCAATATTAATCCGATAATTAAGACCACATTTCTCTTCGACGACTGGTATTTTGGAACTAGAGTAGAGTACATGTTGTTTTACAGAACTTTAATCAATAAATTTCCTAAGAGTATCCAAGTAGAGAGTATAAAGGTAGGACTGATCTCAACAATTTTAACAAAGTGTTTAACTGATAAAAATAGATTTATAAGATACGTAAGTAGGGAGTTGTTCTATAAACTTGTAGATGATGTATCTAAATACTTTGAACTGTTAGACTTCCACAACAAAGAATCTGAAGAACGAATCTCTATAATCAATAAGTATATTAGATATCCTGAAACAAGAAAGGCAGTGATAATGTTAATTAAAAATGAATTAGAGAGATACATTAAAATAAAAAAAGGAGATAAAAAATATATTGAAACACTCTTAAGAATAATTTACGACAACATCTGTGAAGAGACTATCTATGTCCTCTTTGAAATTATAAGGTTAAAGAGGAGAAATTTCCCACTCTCCGCAGAAATTGTTAAATCTTATATAAAAAGGTATCCTAAATTACCTAGGACGATGGCAGACACTTTGTACAAGTTCGTAAACGAGCATATTTTTAGGATAAGATATATCCATCTACTTGAAGTGTTGACATATGTTGATGAGGGAATTATAATACAGAGGAGAGTACTAAATAGAATTAAAGAGTTGGTTGTATATGCAGATTCTTATTCCAAAGATGTTGAAATAGCGATGAAGATACTTGATAGAATAGAAGAACCTGAATGTAAGGCTATATTAGAAGAAAAAGAAAGGATATTCAGGAAATATTTTAAAGATGGATTTATAGAGATACCTCTCTTTAATTCAGTTAGGATAAGATACATACCAGTATTGGATACCATTGAAATTGTGAATAGTGAAAATATCCCTATCTCTGAAATAATCGCCCAGATATTAGAGTCTGAAGGAATGACAATTCCAAAAATAATGGTTCTTGATTATCTTATTAACGAAATTGTATCTAACGATAATCTATTAGATGAAATCTTATCCATTAAAAACATCTTTGAAATACTGGCAAAGTTAGCAATACTACCTGATTACAGTCTAATATCCAAAAAGGCGCTAACTATACTTGAAGAAATAAGTATTAAAAAAGGTGACTGGTTAAAAGACAATTTGATAAGTAATTTTGATAAAAAAACTACCCCATCTCTTATAAAAAGACTTTTAAAATCTGTGTCAAGTCCTTTTGTTGAATTAGAGATTATAGAGGCATGTAAATACTTAATAGATAAAAATGTGTTAAAATGCAGTGAATCCAAAAATATGACAAAAGGATTGTATAAAGTTATATATAATACTTATAGCGATCAGCCTTGGGTAATATTCAAAAAAATAGTTGATATTGTAAAGGAGTGCCCTGAATTAAAAGAAGATAGGGAATTTTTAAATGTTCTATCAAAGAGAATAATGGATCTTATAGAATGGGAAACTTCTCCTACTGCCAAGACATACTTACTTAGTATATTAGAGAGGTTACATGAAGAGATGGAATATACAGGAGGAGAGGTTATTAGTCTCTAACGTTACAAACCCTCTCTACAAA
>DQVU01000162.1 GCA_015661585.1 Methanothermococcus okinawensis
TACGGAGGTATATACCTCTCTACCCTTGAAGGTATCAGGTATGTAAATGTTGGAGATTGTATTCATCTTAGATGAAATTAAACCCCAGTTCCCATCAAAAGGATAGTTAAAAAAATAATGAAGATAATTATAAAAATAAAAAAATAAGAAATAAAATAAAAACTTCTATCATTCCAGATACAAAATTTTAAAAAAGATTGAAGGAGAATAACCTTCTATTCAGAATTTTATTATATTTTATGTTATTATTCTTGATGGGAACTAAGGTGAAATTAATTATTAGAAATTTATTTTTTTAATTTTTATTTTATATTATTTTTAAACTATTTGATGTTTAGATCACCTAAGGTGGAATATAATGGATAAAAATTATAGACAGTTAAAATTGTGTATAGAGGAAGAACCTAAGGAGACAGAAAAAAATAACAAAGTTAATATCCTCTTCAGAAATACAGTCCCTGAAATACCATCCACTACTTACGGCACCTTTGCTATTTACAGATATCCTGCAAAGTTTATACCCCAGGTTGTTGCCTTTATACTGAAGAGATACGCTAAACCTGGTATGAAGGTGTTTGATCCCTTTGCAGGTTATGGTACCGTTGGAATAGTTTCCCGTATATACGGATACGACTATGAACTATGGGATCTAAATCCAATGATAGATGTTATCCACAAAACAGCGATTATGAAACCACCAAGGATAAATATTATAGATCTAATAAAAGAATTAAAAAATTCTAAAGAAGAATTTATACCTAATTGGTCCAATCTAGATTACTGGTTTCCAGAAGAGTTTATACCTACTCTTTCAAGAGCCTGGGGTTATGTCCATTCATTAGATGATGAGACTAAATATATCCTTTTAATACCATTGATTAATGTAACTAGGTACTTCTCCTACAGTGATGAAAAGGTTCATAAGTTGTACAAGTCGAAGTACTCTAGAAAAAAGGTTGAAAAACTTTTAAAAGGAGACTGGAAAAGACAATTTTATATCATGCTTGAAAAGGAGATACAGAATTTACTTAAAAAGATCAGGGAGTATCACCGTCTTAAACCAAAGGAGGATGTTAATTATCAAATAAGATTCGGGATAGATACCTTAGAGGAGAAGTTAGATAATGATGTAGATATCCTTATTACCTCTCCACCTTATCTACAGGCCCAGGAGTATATAAGATCAACTAAACTTGAGTTGTTCTGGTTGGGATACCCAGAGGATTATATAAGGAATCTCAGTAAAAAGGAGATCCCCTACAGACCTGTAAGTAAGATAGAAATATACTCTGAAAAATATTACGAGTTTAGGGAAAAAATAGAGGAGGAACACCTTAGAGTACTTTATGATAGATACTTCCATGGAATTTTAAATATTTTTTCATCCCTCGGTGAGAGGGTTAATAGTTATATGTGCATCTTCGTAGGACCTGCAAAGATAAGGACGATACCAATACCTATAGATGAGATAATAGTTGAGCACTTACAGGAACTTGGATGGAAACATGAAATTACTTTTGTAGATACCATAATCTCCCGTGTTATGTTTGAATCTAAGGTTAATCCAGCATCTGGTAAAAAGGACAGTAGAATAAAAACTGAACATATGGTAGTTTTAAAGAAAGGTGAATAGGATGTATAAAATCATTAAAAGTGATTTAAATAGTCCAAGTAGGTTTAAAGAAAAATTCCATCAATACATTACAGATCTTAAAACTGAGATACTAAAAAGATACAATATAAACTTTACAACAGAGGAGATAGGAGATTTACTACTCTCCATCTGTAGGAGTAACGATTTTAACGTTATTTATAAAAAGGATAATAAGATGTTTTTAGAGGACTCCCAAGTTCAAGAGTGGATAGAGAAAAAATTAATTCCAAATACTGTAGTTTTAAGTTTAGATGATGAGGATATTGTAAGACTGTTGGTATTCTGTTTGGAGATGACATATCAGATGTTTAGCGGAGGTACTAGGGCAACAGTTACCCAGAAAGGATTTAGACAGAGGAGAAGGACCTTTGAATCAATTTTAGTGGATCAATTTGTAGGAAAATTAGGAGAAGTTTTTGTTAAAAAATTTCTCGAAAAGAAGTACCCTGTAAGTGTTGAATTAGACTAGGAGATCTCTCCGCAAATAGAGAAGTATAGAAATGATATCATAAACGCAGAGAAAAATGTAAGTATAAAATCTTCACCTGCTTTGGCAGGTATATGGGCAGAGGCGGATATAGGCTACGACTACGGTATAATGGTCAAATGTTCTGTTCCTCAACAACCAATACTACAATTTTTTATCGAGGTATGTGGTTTTTCGAGGTTGTTAGATTTTGCAGAGGAAAAGATCCCATCACAGGATGATCTTTTTATGAAATACCTCAAGGGGATCAGAGACAGGGTTAGAAAATACAGATGTGGAGAAATCCAGACGTTATTGAAAGGGTTTATCTGTGGATACTTCAAAACCTCCGAGTTCTCCCCAGTAAAGGAAGGGAAGACTTTACCATATTTAGGTGTAGTTAGGGAGGAGCGTTATTTAGTTTCTATTGATCAACTTAAATGGAAGAAAGATGATTGGAAAAAGTTTCTAAAAGAGACGAAACTCTTATAATTAAAAAAAAGAATTATCAAGATACATTTTAGTTTTCAGTAGGTGTAATTTAGATTAAAAACTTATTTTACTTCTGATTCTCATTAAAGAGATAGTTAAAAAAATAATCAAAATTAGAATTAAAAATAATAAGGATAATATTAAACATTACCTTAGTTCCCATCAAGACTGAGATTAGAAGAATAATAAGAATAATAATAAGAGTAATAACAACAAAATATAACAAAATTTTGAGGGAATAGTGATAAAAAATAAACCTCAGTTCACCAGATAAAATGGGAGATCTTACGAGGGATCATTATCTCTCAATCTAATTATTTTTAAAATTATTCTTTTGGTGGAACTAGGGTATTTTCTTTATTCTTTATTTTATA
>DQVU01000091.1 GCA_015661585.1 Methanothermococcus okinawensis
AAAGGTATTGAGGAGATAGTACCTATAAAGATAAGTCCCGAGGAACTTGAAACCTTTAGACACTCTGTCCAGGTTTTAAAGGCCTGCTGGGAGGATGTAAAGGATATTTAATACAATAAAAATAAAAACAAATCTATTATAAAACTATTAAATGTCTTTTTAAACTATCATTTTGATGGGAAGTGGGGTTATTTATTTTATCATATTTTATAGTTATTTTAGATTATCTCCTTTTTTTTTGATCATCTTTCTCTCCAGGGGGCTTCCACAGATCTCACAGATGTCCTCTTTATGATCTATACTGTATATTTTCTTACATCCCTTACATACCAACCTCCATCTAAACTCTTTCCTTATTCCCTTGGATAGTATAGGTTTAAAGGGGACGGATAGTTTTCTCGCTACATTCTGTAGGCCGTAGTCGTCTGTATAGAGTACTCCTCCTAAATCGATAGCCAAGGCAAGTACTTCTATATCACTCTGGGATAGGGTGTCTCCAGTTTCTACAGAGGCTTTTTTTACCATCTCTACAGTCTCTTTTTTAGGTTCTCTGATAAACAACTTCCCATATTCGAGGGCAAGGTAGATAATATCCTTCTTACTCTTTACCTCCTCAACTATACTACTGGTGGTATAGTGCTCTCCCTCCTCTAAGGATGGGTTATATCCATGGATAAAAGAAGAGGCGTCTAGTACTTTTATCATAATATCACCTTAGTAACTTCTTTTTAAATAATTAACCAACCACAATTCAAAATAATTATGGTAATTAAAAAAATAATCTACTAAGGTAAAAAAATAAAAAACTCCTCTATATTATCTTTCTCACACATCCCTAAGGATCTTGGAAAGGGAACAATCCCATTGTTGACAGGGGGTCTGTTCATAATATTAGAATAGGATCAGATGTCTCTAAGAAGAAAGGGTTAACAGAATCCTATCTTATTCATTACTAGTAATTAAAGTATTCCCGAGAATAAGGCGAGATTTACCCTTTTATTTTTTTAAATAATATTATTTTATCGAGATATTTAATTTCAAAAATAATATTAAAAATTCAAAACCCAAAATTAATAATATTCTTCACTTCATCAATACCAAAACCCCTTACAACCAACCTCACCTTTCAACTCCCTTTTCTCCGTAATGTTGTAGAAAACTGTTTTATACTAATAATGTCAAAACAGATAAATATCTTCCTTAGATATCCTAAACACTGGAGGAAGAGTAGATTTCCCCCTAACAGGGTTGATCTATGAAGTTATCAACCTGTTAGTCTTTTCCCCTGATAATGTAAAGTCCCTGTCAATGAGAAATTTCATCTTTCAAATTTTTTAGGCTATTTCTTTTTATTATTTTTATATAATTTATATTTTAGTGAGATGATAATCTCCTCAGAAGTACCTATCCACCTCCTCAACACATTTAACTATCAGATTAACGGCATTCTCCAGATCAGATAGATCTACAACCTCCACTGGAGTATGGATATATCTAGCAGGTACAGAGATCACTCCTGTAGGTATCCCCTCCCTTGTAAGGTGTATAGCAGTTCCATCTGTTGTACCTCCCTCTCCAACCTCGTACTGTACTGGAATGTTGTACTTTTTAGAGACATCTTCTATCATCTTCAATACATCTCTGTGAGCAATAAGTCCCCTTCCAGCACCATCTACTATACAGACAACAGGGCCCTTTCCCAACTCCACAGGAGCCTCCTCCATCTTGATCCCTGGATGATCTCCACAGATGGTTACATCTAGAGCGATTGCTACGTCTGGATTTATTTTGAAAGCAGAGGTTCTAGCGCCTTTTAGCCCTACCTCCTCCTGAACTGTACCTACGAAGTATAACTGACACTTTAGATCCTCTTCTTTTAACCTCCTGGCAACCTCTAACAGGATGGCACAACCTACCCTGTCGTCGAAGGCTTTACATGTTACCCTGTTGTTTCCAAGGATGTCAAACTCCGATTTGAAGGTTATCCAGTCTCCAATATCTACCCCCATCTTTTTTACATCCTCCCTATCCTTTGCCCCAATGTCTATGAACATATCCTCGTATTTTATCATCTTGTTTCTCTCCTCCTCCTTCATCTTGTGAGGTGGCTTTGAACCTAAAACTCCAATAATTCTTTTACCATCCCTTGTATGGACTACAACCTTCTGATTTAGAAGCATCTGATCGTTAATACCTCCAATTTTTACAAACTTCAGGAATCCCTTCTCATCTATATACTTCACCATTAAACCGATCTCATCCATATGGGCGGCTAACATAAGTTTAGGTCCTTTATCACCCATCCTACCTATGAGGTTTCCAAATCTATCTGTGAATACCTCCTCACAGTACTTTTTAAGTTCCCTCTCCATTATACTCCTTACACTATCCTCCCTGCCTGAGATACCATCTGCCATGGATAATTCTTTAAGGTATTCTAACACTCCCATCCTATCACCTTATATATATCCTTGTAGTTCAAAGTACTTTTTCTGTTTAACAACTACCACAGGGATACCTATATCAAGGAGTTTTCCCTTCAACTCCTTGTCATTTGTACATACCACAACCTTTTTTCCCCCCTCCCTACATCTTAAGGCGTAGTTCAGTATTATCTCGTCGGTGTATCTCCCAGGGGCGTTTTCATCCTCTTCATACCTCCTGATAAGGGATAGGAGGAGTAATACAGAGTATCTCTCCTTACCCCTTAACCTATCCCTAAGTTTCTCCAACTCCTCCCTTACACACCTCAGTATTACCACCTTATAGAGGTTAAACAACCTCTCTAACTCGTAGTCTATGTTTATACCATGCTTGACACTGTAT
>DQVU01000210.1 GCA_015661585.1 Methanothermococcus okinawensis
TCTGCAACATCTATCTTGTTTATAACAGTTAGATCTGCAGTTTTAAATATCATGGGATGCTTCTTAACTGTATCGTCTCCCTCTGTAACACTTATAACAACCACCCTCTTATGGGCACCGAGGTCAAAATCTGTAGGACATATCAAATTCCCCACATTCTCTATAAAGAGTATATCTAGCTCCTCCAAGTTGAGATCCTCTAAGGCATGGCTTACTAAATGGGCATCTAGGTGGCACTCCTTCCCAGTGTTCAAGGGAACAACCTCCACCCCATGTCTCTTAAACCTCTCTGCATCGTACCTGGCTATAACATCCCCTGCAATACATCCTATATTGTATTTATTCTTTAATCTTTCAATTAACTTCTCTATAAGTAACGTCTTCCCACTACCTATGGCACCCATGAAGTCAAATGCGGTAATGTTGTATCTATCTAAAAGTGCCCTATTTTTATCTGCAAGTTTCTTATTAGCCTTTAAAAGATCTCTTTCAACATCTACAACACTTACAAAGTGCATAACCTTCACCCTTCTTTTAATTTAAAAAAGTTGTTGGTACTGTTATAAAAAATCTTGGCTTCTATCTATATTATAATCAAGTTATTAAAATTATTATTACCTCATTCCTATCAAAGTAATAATTAAAAAAATAATAAAATCCCTTATAATAAAAATTAGTACTATAACAAGATGATGATATTCCATTATGTTATAGAAAAATATCTAATGGTTGTAGTGAAGCTAAACAGAAAAGATATTATCCGTTTAATCCTTTTTATTGCACTAAGATTTGTCCCTCTTCCTTTCACATTAGAGAATCTAATTAATACATCCTTATTATACTCTGAAGCACTGGATCTGTAACCTCATCCTCAGAGATCTCCTCGATCTTCTCAATTTTAATAAGGGTTCTCTTTACATGGTGCTTACTTCCCATCTCAGAGTACAGATACTCTAAAGCATCCTCCTTCTTTAGAGCCCTGTACTCCTTTCTAAAGAACATAGGTTCATCTTTACCAAGTATTCTGCCACTTATTCTGTAGATCTTTATCATTCCTATCACCCCATTACTCTATTAGATCCAGAGCCTCCTCTATCCTTAACATTTCAGGTCCTGTTGTATCCCCACCTACGATAGCGCCCTTTGAATTTGCAACTATAAAGGCACCTACTGAGGGGTTACCTTTGTTGGCAGTACCTCTCAACAATATATTCACCTTAAAGATATCCTTCAACCTTTTTATCTCCTCCTCTGGGGTATTTGGATGAACTAAACCACCTTTGTTTGTAACAACCAAGTTGGAACCCACAGTACTTAACCCTGCAACATCCTTGGGCACTACCTCCACATTTAATATATCCTCTATCTCCTTTCTATACTCTCTCAATTCGTTGGATATTACGCATCCCCTGTCGTTGGTGGCTATAAGATTACCAAAGGCGGTGTTCTTTGCTTCCACTTTTTCAATGACAATGTCGATATCGTTTTCCCTTAAAAATCCCTTTAGTATTTCCATCTCCTCCTTTAAAGTTAGGGGGGAGAGTACTATACCGTAGGAATTTGCCACAGAGAGGGAACCTATTAGAGAACTGTTTCCAATATTCAAAGCCTTAACAGGTACCTCCAATATACGAGAGTATCTCTCTAAGGACCCCTCCTCAACAAAGTGAGGGAAGAGTCCAAACAACTCCGTGGCAAGGGAGAGTACCCCCAAGGTAGGTATCCCTGAAAAATACTCCTTTATAACCTTCATATCCATCACAGAGGTTAGGATCTTATTCTACCAGTACAGCTCTTACTACGTTGTCATCCTCTTTAATTACCTTAACTCTTACCCTTGGAGGGATTTTAGATATACCCCTCTCCCATATCTTCTCATTTATGGATCTATCCAGTTTAACTATCTCACACTTAGTATGTCTCCTTAAGAACTCTCTTATTTTTCTTATAGCCCTTGGGGCTCTTTTTGTAGATCTAGATCTATTGGTAACATCTCTTAAGGGTATGGTGTATATCCTCTCCTCCATGTTTCACACCTTTTTGCTCCTTATTAATAATCAGGGTGTTTTTATATTGAAGAATTTTCTATTTAAACGTTGTGGTAAGTAATTTTCTTAAAGTAAAATAATTGTATTTAATATGGAAAAACATATATATAACTTATAGATGATTAGTATGAATATTATTAAAAAAAGTATGATGAGGTGTAGCATGGAGGCGTTAGTTTTAATAGGTCATGGTAGTAGATTACCCTACTCAAAGGAAGTAATTAATAAAATCGCAGAGAAAATAAGAAAGAGAAATATATATCCCATTGTAGAAGTAGGTATGATGGAGTTTAATGAACCAACGATACCCCAGGCAATTAAAAAGGTAATAGAAAAAGGTGCTAAGAAGATAATTATAGTACCTGTGTTTTTAGCTCATGGAAATCATACAAAGAGAGATATTCCTAAGATCTTAGGTATATACAATGGAGAAGAAGAGGATTCTCACCATCATGAACACCATCATCACCATCATCATGAGGAACCTTTAGAGATTCCAGAGGATGTGGAAATAGTGTACAGAGAACCTATAGGAGCAGATGATAGGCTAGTGGATATTATTATAGATAGAGCTCTTGGAAATTAGATTAAACTTTTAAAAATGTTTAAGGTAAAAAAATTTTAAACTATTATAATCTTTCCCCTCAAAGTAATTATTATAATAGTTATTATAATAAAAAATTAACGATTAGAGGATAAAAAAGAGAATGAGAATTGTTTATGGTGTTATTATTTTTTTATTATATATTATTCTTTAACTATTCTTTTAATCATCGCTTTAATGGGAACTAAAGTAATAGTAAAATAAGGAGTTATTAAAAAAGGTTATTTGATCTTTCCCTAGAATTTTTGAGTTTAACACTCTTTTAAGAGAAGAGTTAAGAGGGTTTGAAGGGTCCCATATGGGTTCCCCTTCAAACACTTAAATAACAGCTCCGCAGGATGTAGGATACCCAGTATATCAATTTTACAACATCTCGTCTATCTTCTTACTCATGATCTTGAAGACTTCTTCATCTGTAAGGACTCCTTCTGGAGGATCTACAACCTTCTTAAGTTCCAATGGGACTCCATCCATTCTATATGCAATTCCTCCAACTTCAACCCCTGTAAAGGCAGTTGGTATTATGATGTTGGACAGTTCAGTTGTAGGTGTTTGATGAGGTTCTACACATATTACAGGTATCTTGGCTATATGCTCTACAGCCCTCTGTGGGAAGTGTGCCCCTGGATCTGATGCAATGTTCATCATTACATCAACTTCTCCCCTAACTAGGAGGTCGATTGTACTTGTCTCCCCTGGGTTGTACCTTGGATAACCTCTACTGAAATCCACTGCATAGGGGTATCCTGTTAACCAGGATAATACCTGGTTGAATCCATTTACGTTGTAATGTCCTCTCATTGGCATCAGTCCAAACTTGGTGTAGGCGTTTAGATCTATAATCAGACAGATTGCATTGTCTATAATCCTATGTTTACCCCTACTCATCGTTACTCCCATACCAAAGAATAACTGACCAAACTGAGCCTTTTTACAGGCTTCTACCGCTTCATAGATAATATCAACTGGAACCCCTGCAACCCTGTCTACATTTAACTCATGTCCCCTGAGGACAGCCCTCATGGCACTTATCAACTCGTAGTCCTTGTTAGGCTCTACCTGTAGGTGGAGATCTGCCAACTTTGCAGTATCTGTTTTCCTTGGATCTACCACTACTACTGTTCTATCTCTCCTTCCCCTCTCCCTGAAGAACCCCCTTGCAAATACTGAGTATCTACCCATATGCCTTGGGTGGGCGTGCATCGGGTTGCATCCCCAGAATATTACTAAATCAGCTCTGTTTTTAACCTCTCCAAGGGTACAAACTGGGTATCCTACATCCTGCACTGCCAGTAGAGAAGGTCCATGTCAAACAGTTGCTGTGTTATCTACGATAGCTCCAATTTTCTCCCCTATTAATATTGCCTCACGCTGTGCTTCACAGCCTATAGAGGAGAATCCGTACAATAATGGAAGTTTTGACTCTACCAGTAATCTTGCAGATTCTTCAATTGCAGTATCGTAGTCTGTTTTTTTGAAATCATCCTTTTTATTCTCCCTTATCAGAGGTTCCGTATATCTTACAGATCCTTCAAAGTGCATGAACTTTGCATGGCCTATTCTACAGGCATTCCTTGTCCCCACGATGTGGCCATCCTCTACCATAATTTCGATATCGTCACAGAGACAACCACAGAAGGGACATACAACATTTTTTACTATCTCAACCAAAGGGATCACCCCATGAGCAACAGTTTCTGTATTATACTACTCTTCTGTCATTAATATTTATGTCTTTTTATTATATTAATTTTATGTAACTATTAATTTCCCTAGTGGTTATTAAAAAAATTAAAAAGGTTTATAAGAAATATATTTATCTATACCTTTAACCACAATCTATAAATATAACTTCATAGAATAGAGTAGTAACCACTCTTTTTAAACCATGATGATATGAGTGGGTGAAAATGGACGAAAAACGTATTTTTTAAAAAGACAAGGAGGGAGATATATGGCTATCTATGTAAAATTTGATGTACCACAGGAGATAGAGGAGAAAACTCTTGAGTTAATAACCAAAGCTAAAAAGATCAGAAAAGGGGCAAATGAAGTTACAAAGGCTGTTGAAAGAGGTAATGCTAAATTAGTAATTTTGGCCAAGGATGTTCAACCAGAGGAGATAGTTGCACATATACCATATCTATGTGAAGAGAAGAATATTCCATACACCTACGTATCTACAAAGGAGGATTTAGGTAAAGCTGCAGGTATAGAGGTGGCAGCATCCTCAGTTGCTATTATTGAAGAGGGGGATTCTGAGGAGTTAAAGGAACTAATAGAGAAGATAAAGGCATTAAAGGAGTAAATATCTCTTTAAGGTGGTAATATGTCTGATGACGAGATGGTCTATAAAGATGCTATAGCAGCAGAAGTCATTCAAATAATTGGAAGAACAGGGGTTACCGGGGAGATAATCCAGGTAAGATGTAAGATACTGGGAGGTAGAGATACAGGTCGTATCTTAACGAGGAATGTTAAAGGACCTATCAAAGTAGGAGATATAATAATGCTCAGGGAAACTGAGAGAGAGGCTAAGCCACTGGGTAAAAAGAGATAGGTGAAGTTTTATGGAGTGGAAAAGGTGTAGTTTCTGTGGTGGAAAAATAGAACCTGGTACTGGGAAAAGATACATAAAGAAGGACGGTTCTGTACTGTTCTTCTGTTCCTCAAAGTGTGAGAAAAACTATAAACTTGGTAGAGATCCTAGGAAACTTAAATGGACGTATGTATATCACGAACTCAAAGCTAAAGGAAGTTAATAAATAAATTTAAGGTGGTAAAATGATAAATACTCAAAGACCTTTGGATATCTTAGGTAAGGCTATAAATACAAATGTAACTGTTTATCTAAAAGATGGTAGTGTAGTAAAAGGAATATTGAAGGCATACGATCTACATATAAACATAGCCCTCGAAAATGCAAAGTTTGACAAGGAAGATAGGGAGTTCCAAATGATTGTAATCAGAGGAGATAATATACAGTTTGTATCCCTTTAAGTAGAAATCTAAGTAGAAATAAGGTGAAGTACTATGAGTAAAGGTACTCCCTCAATGGGAAAACGTAACAAAGGATCTTACCATATAAGATGTAGGAGATGTGGTAGAAGGGCCTACCATGTTCGAAAGAAGGTCTGTGCAGCCTGTGGTTTTGGAGCCAGTAAGAGAATAAGGAGATACTCTTGGCAGTCCAAGAAGGTTAACAAAGTTAGGATAAAATAACTCTATTTTTTAATATTTAAATATTTAAAAAATAATAATAAAAAGAAAAATTAAAATAAAAAATAAAAATTCTTAAAACACCTAAATAAAGAATAAATACAGGTGAAAAAAACAAAATATAGCCTTATACCAGAA
>DQVU01000193.1 GCA_015661585.1 Methanothermococcus okinawensis
ATTGAAGAACTTCCAAAGAGTTAAACCAGGTGATATTACTCTAAAAGTGGACCTAAAGAACCCTCAAATAACCCTTGGGATAGAGATCATAGATAGGGCCTATATATTTACAGAGGTATTTAGAGGTGTAGGTGGCCTACCTGTCAACAGTCAGGGGAAAGTTTTAGTACTACTATCTGATGGAATTGACAGTCCAGTGGCAGGTTTCCTTATGATGAAGAGGGGCTGTGGTACTGTACTCCTTCACTTAAAGATCTGTGATGAGGGACTGGAGAAGGTTAAAAGGATATACGAGGTACTTAGGGACTACGATCCAACTTCAAAACTTGTAGTCTTTGACTACAAGGAGATTCTCCAAAGTATAAGGGAATCCCTGGAGGAAATAGGAAAGGAGAAGTACACCTGTATAATATGTAAGAGAATCATGTTAAAAATAGCCCAGGAGTATGCAAGGAGGTTTGCCTGTGAAGGTATAACAACTGGAGACAGCATAGGACAGGTTGCATCTCAGACACTACGGAATATTTACGTAATTAGTGAAGGAATATCCTACCCTATATTTCGTCCTCTCATTGGGTTAGATAAGGTGGAGATAATGGATATTGCAAAGAGGATAGAGACTTACGATATATCTACAAGTAGAGAGATAAGATGCTTTGCAGTGCCTAAGCATCCTGTAACAAGGGGGGAGATCGAGGAGATCAGGGAGTTAGAGAGGTATGTTGTGGATAGGATAGGAGCGATAAAATCTTATTTACATCCATAAAAATTTTGATATTATCCTCTCAAAAAATAAAAACTCCTACCCACCCCAATATAAATATATTCCCTCTACTTCTGAATATTGGAGGAAGAGGAATCTCCCAACAGAATTGACGTTATTTTTTTAATTACAACTGTTGAATATCTTTACATCATGACAGGATTATCTCACCATATCCTAATGTTCAGAAAACATCCTGAGGAAAAGTAAAATAAGAAAAATAAAGAGAAAAATAAAAGTTAATAGAACTAACCTACTCCTATAGTACTCTGAGCCTTCGGAAGATAACAGTAAGATTTACTTCTACCCGTAGTTACTCTTTATTTTTACAATTTTAATTATTCTTTTTATAATATTTTTATTGAAGGTATCGGGATAGTTGTTATTAATTTAATAAAGTTTTGTTTATTGCTATAATTAATTAGTAAAAACTCACCTCATCAATCTCCAGAGTAACCTCTTTATCCTATCTAAAATACCTTCCTTATACACCTCCTCGATCTTACGTATATCCACATAGGAACCTACAATCTTGAGGGCTAACTCCATATGGGCTACTGCAGAGGGTGATTTTGGGGCGTACTCTATAACACTCATTCTCTTCAAGGTGGCATTTCTTATATTTTCATCCTCAGGAATTGTGCAGATAACATTCTCTTCGATTATCATCTCTATCTCTTCAACACCCATCTCTCCAAAGTCCCTACCAGTTCTATTTAGAACTACTCCTAAGATAGAAGTACCTGCCATCATACTACTCTGTTTTATCTTAAGTCCATCTGATATAGAGAACAGTTCAGGTGTCAAGACAATAAGGACTTTATCTGCAACTGCCAGATGAACTGCCATGTCTCTGTTCAATCCAGCCGGGGCATCTATAAGTACGTAGTCGTAGTTGTCTGCAACATCTAATATGGCCTCTGGCAAAAGATCTAAATCTGACTTTTTATATCCCTCAATGGACAAACTTGTAGGGAGTACATAGACACCTGTTTTATGTCTATATATGGCCTCCCTCACATCACATTCACCTGACAGAACTTCGTGTAAAGAAGGTTTTCTCTTTTCAAGGTTGAATATTATACCTAAATTGGCCATGGATATATCTCCATCTACCAGGAGAACCTTTTTTCCAATTTTTGAGAGTGCCACCCCTAAATTTGCAGTTACAGTGGTTTTTCCCACCCCTCCCTTTCCAGAGGCTATAGTAATGATCATCAGGATCACCAAATCAAATATGTATGCCTATATCTACCCATTTGAATAATTCTTTACCTATCCATAATTGTTAAACACATAAAAAGGGTAAGACGTAAAAAGAATTAAATCATCTATAATATCCTCTTGGGTGCTCCTGGGTACCGGAAACAAGGTAAAATTCCGTTGATAACACTGCATTATGAGCCTCATATTATATCATTCTTTTTTTAATTTTTATTATTTTAATATTTTTATAAAAAAGATGAAAATTTCTTATCTATAGACTGTGGAATTTCTTATTAGTGGGGACTATATCCCTAAGGTTGTTATATGGTTAAACTAAGCTCATAAGTGTCTTTAGATTTAACCAATATTCAAATATTTATAAAATATAAATTAAAACCTTAATCCCCTCCTCCCAGTGCCGGGAAGATGAGGAAAAGATGAAGATGGATAAATAGTAAAACCCTCCTTACCTTTTTAATTGATTTATAACCTTAAAGAGTTCTTGTTTTTTATTATTTTTATACAAATCACCTGGAGAGTTCAACAGTTCCCACTCTGAAGAGAGCCCTTACAGGAACTCCGCTTATCTCCTCGATACCACTTTTATCTATTACCACTATGGCACATTTAGGATTCCCTATATTTTTTACATAATTTATAGTCTCCTTTATAGTGTTCCCAGAGGTTATTACATCGTCTACTATAACTATACCCCTACCCTTCATACTCTGATAGTTATGTCCTATAAATCCAGTGGTTTTATCCCTACCATGTAGGTGCTTTTTAGGGATATAGATAGAGAAATCCTTGTTTAACTCTTCTGAGATCAGGATACCTAGAGGTATTCCCCCTGTGGATATACCAAGTACTACGTCGAAATCTATATCATTTAACATATCGCACATTATAGAGGTGATACACCTCAACCTCTTTGGGGAGATCTTTATATCGTCCCAGTTGACAAAGATGTCTGTCTTTTTCTCCACCTTTTCCTTTGCCTCCTCAGATTCCCTTAGGAGTTTTTCCCCATTTAGCACTAGGTAGAGGGCGGTATCTACAGATACGTTCAACTCCTCTGCAATATCTACAGCTGTAAGCCCAGCGTCCCTAAGTTCAAGTACCTTCTTTATCAGACTCTTCTTCATAATATACACCTTATACAGGATAAAAGATTAAAAATTATCTTTATCTCCAAAATATTATAATAATAAAAACATTATAAAAATATAACAGTAAATTTATTTCTCTCCTTTAGTGTTCAAGATGTATTCAAAGGCAATTTATCTGTTTATAATATTAGTAGTTTTAAAGATTTATGCCCGAGTTTCCATTAAAAATAATAAAAATAATTATAAAAATAATAGGATAAATAAGATAAAAATAATGGAGAAGTTATTAAAAAATAAAAAGAAGATATAAAAACAGATACATTACTCCTGAATATTGGGGAAGGTGATTCCCTGGATATCTTCTAATATAACTTCTTTATCTTAGTATTCAGGA